>CAMHMM010000107.1 GCA_946186215.1 uncultured Ruminococcus sp.
CCGTGCAGGACTATCTTCGCCTGTTCGTCCAGCGAACGGATATACTCTATCCAGCGCATCAGGTCGAATTTTTCATAATAGCCCAGCCCCACATATTTGCCTTCGCTGCGCCCGTGTGTGCGCAGATCGGGGATAAGCACATTATAGCCGTGCTTTGCAAACTCGGATGCATACGAATGCATATGCCAGCGGTTGGCAGTGTAGCCGTGAACGGTAATGAGCCACTTGTGGCTGCTTTTATCTGTAACAGACAGATCCGCACGAAGCAGCAGACCGTCGTCGGAGAATATCTCGGTTTCTTTTCTCGGAGCATTATTGCGCCATTCGTCGGCCTGCTGGTCGATCCTCTTCCTGTTATCGCCGAATTTATCCGACGGACTGAAGGTTATATCCTTACGGCGCGAAAAGAACCTGCGGTACAGAGAATCTATCCCCGCAAAGCTCGCCCCTGCCAGTACACCTGCCGCAGCAGCCGCGCCTATCGCTATCTTCCTTGCTTTCATGCTATCACCTCGTCATTCACAAATGCACAGCCTCACCTTGCGCATCATATCCCGGTGCTGCCGAATCCACCGTGTCTTTCGCCCTGTGCATCATCATCCTCGGTTATACCGAACGGAATGAATATGCCCTGTGCAAAGGCGGTGCCCTGCGATATTTTCAAAGTCTTGCCCTGTGTGCTCTCATAGGTGAGCTTTACCATGATATGCCCTTCATTATCCGCATTGTAATAATCGCTGTCGATGATACCCACGGTATTGTCAAGGCGCAGGCGGAATTTTGTACCGAGGCCGCTCCTCGGGGCGATCATAAGGAACCACCCCTCGTTTATCTTCGCCCTGATGCCCGTCGGAACGGTTATCGACTGCATGGGAGCCAGTTCAAACGAAAACGGAGCATAGAGATCATATCCTGCCGAGCCCGCCGTCGATCTTTTCGGCAGCGAAAAGACACATTCATCGTAGCTCACACCGACGGGATTCTCTTTTAAGAAATCGGAAAAGACACCTTCGGAAACAAATTCAAACCTGCCTGCAGCGGGTATATCAGCCATAATGCACCTCGCTGAGGAGCTTGTCAAAATCAGCCCTTGCGCACAGACCGTCTGTGAATGCGGTAGCGCTTCCTGCGGCGGTGCCCCAGCGCAGAGCCTCGCGGAAATCTTTTGTCCTGTCATAGCCCGCAAGGAAGCCTGCAAGGAAGGAATCTCCCGCGCCTACGGTGCTTATAACCTTCCCCTTCGGAGCGGTTATCCTGTAAACATTGCCGTCCTCAGCAGCAAGAACAGCGCCCTTGTCCGCCATGGAGATTATAACATTCATCGCACCCATTGCACGGAGCTGTATAGCGCATTCCTCGGCAGACTGGTGAGAATCTATGATCTTTCCGCAGATCTCCTCTGCCTCGATATGGTTGGGCTTTATCAGCCAGGGGTGTAAATGCATTATCCTTGTAAGGAGCTCACCTGATGCATCAGCAGCGATGCGTGCGCGGGAAAAGAGCTTGTTGCATATGGTCTCGTAAATATTGCTGTCCACAGAGCGGGGAACGCTTCCCGCGAGAACAAGAGTGTCGTTTTCGCCAAGCTTATCGAGCTTTTTCATCAGCTCGTCCAGCTTTTCCCCGGGAATAACAGGGCCGCTTGCATTGAGCTCCGTTTCAACGCCGTTGTTGTCGGAGATCTTGACACATATCCTTGTCATGCCGCTGTCAAGAGTGGTAAAATCCGTTTTAACGCCCTTCTGCTCCAGACCTGCTGCAAGCTCCTTTCCCGTGAAGCCTGCGATGAAGCCGAGGGCAGTATTATCCGCATCAAGCTCGCTGAGTACAGTCGAAACATTTATGCCCTTGCCGCCGTAATGAACGCTCTCTGACTGTGAACGGTTGATAGTTCCCACGCAGATGTTTGCAAAGTTCATGGAGTAGTCGATCGCGGGGTTGAATGTAAGAGTATAGATCATAATTTTACTTCCTTTCTGTCATAGGCTCTGCCCTTTACGGTCAGAGCACTGCGGATTCTCTTACTATTATCTTGTGTTCAAGGGTGATGGTCTCACCCAGATAGGTATCTGTTTTTATATCGGATACGATCTTTTTTGCAACAGTCACGCCCATTTCGTACCCGGGCTGCGCTACCGTTGTTATCTTCGGAGTGTACATCTCGCAGAGCGGGATATTGTCAAAGCCGCAGATCTGTATATCCTTCCCGATCTTCTTTCCGTGGGAAAGATATCCCTTTATCGTTCCTGCCGCAAGAAGATCCGAAATGCACATTATCGCATCTGGCGGATCCTCCAGTGAAAGAAAATGCTCTGCGGCAGCAAGACCGCTTTCAAATTCATAGTCCCTGCGGAATATGTAGTCCTGCCGCACAGGAATGTTAAAATCCTTCAGCGTTTTGAGATAGCCCTTCAAGCGATTATCCGATGTAGGCGCGAGTATCTCCGTATCCGTTGTAACAAGCGCCACCTTGTTTATGCCTGTCTTGATAAATCGGCACACAGCTTCATAGGCCGCCTTTTCATTATCTATCACGACTGTCAGCACATGAGAATTTTCAACATTCTCCGAGCAGAGCGCAATATGATTGTGGGCAGCGTATTCATCTATTTCCGCGGCACTCAGACGGCTCCCGAGTATTACCGCCGCATCCACAAGATGATTCGTGAGCATTCCCAACAGCCTTATCTCTGTATGGATGAAGCTGTAGCTTGATGCGAGGAGGATATCATATTCACGGTTCACTCCGTCCTCAAGCCCGCGGATTATCTCGCTGTAGAATGAATTCTCGGTGGAAGGGAGGATCACAAGTATGTTTTTTGTCTCCCTTTTGCGAAGATTATGCGCCAGCTGATTCGGGTTGAAGCCAAGATCTCTTACCGCTTCGTTGACCGCGCGTCTTTTTTCATCAGAAACAGCCGAGGAGCCGTTTATCACCCTTGAGACCGTTGCCACGGAAACTCCCGCCGCTTTTGCGACATCCTTGATCGTTACATTGACAAACACTTTTACACGATCCTTTCACTTTCAGTAAGATCTCTGCCCTTCTCTTTCCTGCGGGCCTCTCTTGCAGACATTTTGTCATATGAGAAAATATCGAGCAGTGCAGCAAGTGCCAGCAGCACAGAAACCGAAACAGACGGAAAGATCCTTGATGTCAGTACATCAATGCTTTCCTGAGTTATAGTCTCGCTTACCAGCGAGTACAGGGCGTTTATTGGCAGTGCATACAGCACCGTTCCCGCCGCGCAGGCTGCAAGCGAACATATATCGGTAATCGTTTTCTTGAATAACAGCGTCACCAGTGAGATCGTAAACATTAACGAGGATATCAGCAGCATTATTCCGATACTGCTGTATTTTTCGTCACTGACGGTAAGAATGGCGATCCCGCCCATCCCGTTGAGTATCAGTGAGCATATAACATAACAGGCTGCTCCGAGCCAGAAGGATATTTTTCTGATGATTTCCATAGGATCTCCGTTTGGGGAAAATATATCAATTCATTTTTAATTCTACCACATTTTTTGTTGATTTTCAAGTGTTTTTCATAACATTATCCAAATTTAACAGATATTTATTACAAATAATGTTTTTTTTAAACCATATATTTTTTATGATCGGCCGAATTCACATTTTAACAATAAATTTATTTTTCAAAATCCTTGCAATATCACGCCTGATGTGGTAAAATATAGGATGGTATTTTATTCGATTAACAAAGTAAACGAGGGTATCATGAATATTATAATCGTAGGCTGCGGCAAGGTCGGTACAACGCTTGCACAAAAGCTTGATCAGGAAGGAAACAGCATAACCGTCATAGATATTGACGATTCCAAGGTGCAGGCTGTCTCTGATGCAAGCAATGTGATGGGGCTTATCGGCAACGGAGCCGTTCACAGTGTTCAAGTCGAAGCCGGTATACAAAGCGCTGATCTTCTCATAGCCGTAACAGGCTCTGATGAGCTGAATATTCTTTGCTGCATAACAGCAAAAAAATCAGGCAGCTGCCGAACCATCGCAAGAGTGCGAAACCCCGAATACATCGCCGAAACATCATTTCTGCAGTCAGAGCTCGGTCTTGCAATGACCATCAACCCCGAGCTCGCAGCCGCACAGGAGATAGCAAGAATCCTTCAGTTCCCCTCGGCAATGAAGATAGATACATTCGCAGGCGGAAAGGTGGAACTTCTGAAATTCAAGCTTCCCGAAGGCTGCCGCCTTGAAGGTATGGCAGTAAGAGAGGTAGTGCAGAACCTTCGTTCGGATGTCCTCGTGTGCATAATCGAAAGAAACGATGATGCATTCATCCCGAACGGCGATTTCGTGTTCAGCCGTTCGGATATAGTTTCCATAATCGCCACACACAGCAATGCAAAGGATTTTTTCAAAAAGATAAATTACCGCATGAACTCCGTCAAGGATGTCATGATCGCAGGCTGCGGCGAGATAGGCTACTATCTGACAAGCATCCTCAAAAGATCAGGCGTGGCTGTCAAGATCATCGAAAAGGACAGACAGCGATGCGAAAAGCTATCCATCGCTCTTGACAATACCGTGATAATAAACGATGATGCTACCTCGAAGGATATGCTTCTCGAGGAAGGCATTGAGGATGCTGGCGGAGTTGTGGCTCTTACCAATATGGACGAGGAAAATATCCTTCTCTCCCTCTTTGCCATAGATTCAAGCAAGGGAAAGGCAAAGGTCATCACAAAGGTAAACCGTCTTGATTTTGATGATGTAATTAGCAGACTTCCCCTCGACACGATAGTTTACCCTAAAAACCTTACCTCAGATGTGATAATAAGATACATCAGAGCGATGCAGAATACGATCGGCAGCAATGTGGAAACTCTTTACAATGTGTTCAGAGATAAGATCGAGGCAGCAGAATTCAGGATCGCCGACGGCTCGCCTGTCATTGGAAAGCCGCTTGCAAAGCTAAAATTCAAGGAGCATACCCTTATCGCTGCGATACTGCGCAAAAACCGCGCATTTATCCCCAGAGGCTCGGATGAGATCCAGCCCGGAGATTCCGTAGTAATAGTTTCTGACATAAAGCAGCTCAAGGATATAAGCGATATCCTTGTACGATGATCAATGCAGCCGCAAATATAAATACTGCGGCATGACAAGGGGTGAAAAATGCGGCAACGGACTGATGTTTTGATATCCGCCGCTGTTTATAATGAATTATTCCATGATCATAAATATTCTGGGCTGGCTTTTGTGCTTTGACGGAGCCTTTATGCTCCTGCCGCTTTTAACGGGACTTATCCATGGCGAGGCTGAATGCACCGCATTTATCCCTGTTATAATCGTCTGTGAGCTTCTGGGATTTGCCATAACGAGGAAAAAGCCCTCATCAAATTCCTTCTATGCCCGAGAGGGCTTTGTGATAGTCGCCCTTTCATGGATCGTAATGAGTCTTTTCGGTGCTGTGCCTTTTGTTCTGTCGGGAACTATCCCCCATTATATCGATGCGCTTTTTGAGACCGTTTCGGGCTTTACGACCACAGGAGCAACCATACTTCCGGAAGTGGAGCATCTGCCAAAATGCATACTCATGTGGCGTTCCTTCACCCACTGGGTAGGCGGAATGGGAGTGCTGGTCTTCGTAATGGCATTTATCCCTCTGAGCGGCGGAAAAAATATGTATATCATGAAGGCGGAAAGCACAGGCCCCTCGGTAAGCAAGATCATGCCCGGAGTAAAGACCACTGCGGTAGTTTTGTATACTCTTTACATACTGCTGACAGTCATCCAGATCGTGCTGCATCTCATCGGCGGGATGGGGCTGTTTGAATCCATCAATACCGCATTTGCCACCGCGGGAACAGGCGGCTTCGGCTTTTATAATGATTCAATGGCAAGGCTTTCCTCATATAACAAATATGTTATTTCCATATTCATGCTGCTTTTCTCGCTTTCGTTCAGCTCATATTACCTGATCGTAAAGGGAAAGCTCAAAAACGCCTTTACCGCAGAGATAAAGCTGTTTCTGGTCATAGTTGCTGTTTCCGTTGGGATAATTACCATCAATATCAGAAATATATTCCCCGATCCTGCCAAGGCGTTTGAAAGCGCATTGTTCACAGTTGCATCCATCATCTCCACCACCGGATTTTCCACGGCAGATTTTGATATATGGCCAGAGCTTTCAAAGACTATTCTTGTCATGCTCATGTTCATCGGAGCCTGCGCGGGAAGTACGGGCGGCGGCATGAAGGTATCGAGATTTATCATACTTTTCAAGGGGATGGGCAAGGAACTTGAAATGATGGTCCATCCCAAGCAGATAAAGAAGATCACAATGGACGGGCAGCCGGTACCGCATGAGGTAGTCCGCTCGGTAAATGTGTTCGTTGTTTGCTATCTGCTGGTATTTTCACTTTCACTGATGCTCATTTCCTTTGACGATCACGACCTTATCACCAACTTCACCGCAGTCGCAGCCACTATCAACAATATAGGTCCCGGCCTTGCAAAGGTCGGCCCGTCCTGCAACTTTGCATTCTTTTCCTATCATTCAAAGCTTATCCTTATATTTGATATGCTTGCAGGCAGACTGGAGCTCTATC
>CAMHMM010000108.1 GCA_946186215.1 uncultured Ruminococcus sp.
CACAGTGCAGCTTGCCCAATGTGGGATCAAAGTTCAGTTCTGCACCACATGAAAGACAGTTTACGGCCATAGTTTTGTTCTGAATACCCATGATGGCGATCACCTGTCCTGTCTTATCATATTATTTCCGCACGGCTGAATAGATCTGCCAGCTTGTCATCATCGTTTACAATCTCTGTGAATCTGTCGGCAAAATCAAGGATACGATCATAGTCATCGCTGTACACGCAGAACATATCAGCCTCAGAATCGAATTCCAGACATTCGATAAGCTCCGGCGCTATCTCGTTGAGAAAGACAAGCGCTATAGATTCCCAGTCATAACCGTTCCCCTCAAAGCCCTCATCTTCACGGGTGAGGAATAATTCCTCCTTGAACCCGTCGCCTGTATCAAGCGAGAAAGAATACTGTACATCTCCGTCAACATCAAGCTCTTCAAGCCTGAAAGGTGAATGATCCTTCATATATCCTCCACTTACCAAGAAAATGCACAACACACGCGGATGCATAGTCGGTCAACTATGCATCATGCTTTCCCGTTTATAGGGAAGATACATATCCGGTATTTCCCTGATGATAATACGGGACAGCCTATGCCGTGCGTTGTGCGTTTTTTCAAACTCAGCTGTTCATTTTTGCCTTGTAGTCTTCCTTGAGCCTTTCGAGCTTCTTGGCATCCTCAATGCGCTTTGCCCTTGCTTCTGTCTGTATCTTCTTTGTCTCCTCGATACCGTTTACGATGGTAGCCCATGTCTTTTCGAGTGTCTCCACCTGGATCGAATTGCCGTTTGCAAGCTTTGTGGTCATGATGGTCTGAGCCACGGTGTTGTTTGCATTCTTGAGCAGGAGCTCATTGGTCTTGTCATCAAGTGCTTTCATAGATTCAGCCTGTATCTTCTGGCGCTTGAGCATTACAGCCTGAGCAAGTGACTGCTTGAATACAGGCATTGTAATGATGAACGCAGAATTGATCTTTCTTATAAGATTGACATTGGAAAATTCCATTGCTTTGAGCATGGGAACTGTCTGCATAGCCACATTCTCTGCGATCTTGAGATCCATTACTCTCTGCTCGAGGATCGAACGGGTCTGCTCAAGAGTCTGGAGATCCATAGCGGTCGTACCGGAATCGGGATTTTCCTCCATCTTCTTCTTGTATTCCTCGATATAAGCATCAAGCTCAGTGCAGGCCTGTTCGCCTGCCATGATGTACTTCAGGAGCTGCTTGTAGAACTCGATATTTGCATTGTACATCGTTTCAAGCTTGTAGTTGGACTGCTCTATCTCGCCCTCGTACTTCTTGAGCTGGATGTAGATCTTGTCTACCTCATTGCCCATGGTGTTGTACTTTTCAAGTATCTTGTCAAGCTTCTTTCTGATAGTAGCAAGGAAGCCGCCCTTGTCATCAGCAAGCTCTTTTGCATCAAACTGCTCCATGATCTTGGAAAGCGCATTGAGAAGAACTGCGGAATCATCGATCTGAGACATATCCATTGAACGAAGCACCTGATCGGATGCCTTGGAGATCTCCTCAGCAACATCGTTTCCGAATGTGATTATCGATGTAGGATCATTGGCATTTATAGTGCTTACGAGCTTGTTGATCTCATCAGCCGAAACAAGCTCATCCTTGAGCTTCTTCTGTGTGTCAAGGATAGAATAATTCTGGCTCTCGCCGATCTTGATATTGAGCTCTAAGGGCTTTTCCTCCACTACGGGAACAACCTCTGTTGGCTGAGCATTCTCCTCTGCTGCCTTAGCCTCGGAGGAAGGAGTAAACTGTAATGGCATAGATCATTTTCCTTTCTTGAATAAATTTTTAAAGAATCCATTTTTACGCTGCGCTCTCGTGGTAGTAGGTATGCGCAGCTGCGGAGCGCGCTGATTGTAAACAAATTCGCCTATGTTAAATGACGAAAAAGCTTCTTCGGCTACATGAGTCTCTATATTGCGGTAGCCTGCAGGAGAGTATATCAGTATATCAAAGCCCAGGTAGCTGAGCATCATAAGCTGAGTGCATTCAAGCTTTGAGAAGGGATCCTCTATCGTATCGGCTACTATCACCTTCGGGACAGCCTTTGTGAAATCATACTGCTGCAGGAGCCTTGTTATCACACTGCTGAGATTGAGTGCCACATAGAGCACATAGCAGACAAGCTCGTTCTCATCATCCAGCAGCAGCAGACCGTCATCTATAAGAGCCTGAGCCTTTTCAAAGATCATTTCCTGTATATGTGATGCAAGGTAGCCGTATTTATTAAGGTTTGAATTGAGTATGCCGCGAATATCGAGCTTTTTGCCGTTATGATAGGGCATATATGTTCTCGCAACGGACATACCGAGGTTTTTGTATGCTACTGCCTTTACCATATATATGGAATCGGGAGTGAGCATATCCTCCACATTCATCCAGTATTCCTTGATCCTGCCGCCGGGTATTCCGCACAGCTTTGAGAAGATTACCGGCACCGTTGCGATATCCCTGTCTACTCTGAACCCGGGGCGATACATAGCCTCAGTATCCCAGTAGATCTCGATCTCCTCATAGGTGGTCTGCAGAACTGCCGAGACCATGCGCTTGAACTGCATATTGCGGAACATTGTATCGCCGCTGTACAGCATTTCATCAAGCTCACGCTCTGCCTTGTAAGCGTTTGTCCTTATCCTTGTCTTTACAGGAGCAGTCGGGAACGGAAAAACAGGCTTGAATTTCCCGAGGACTTCCTTCTGGAGCTTCTTTGCAAAGGGACATTTTTCAAATATATTCAGTGCATCCTCTGAAGGCGATATACACACCACATCAAAGCCGCACTTTGAAGCATAGCACAAAAACAGTGTATCTGCGGGATCAGGATCGCCGTAATACATGAGCATCGGTATATTTGCGGATGTGACTCCGATCGCTCTTGAAATAAATCTCATTTTCAGCGGCAGAACCCCTGCCACACTCATAAGATCCCTTTTGATCTCGGAAAGCATCTCACCGAGAGCCGTCTGTGCAATGACGGTGAGCTCGGGATCGTTATTGACATCCGCAAGGCTGCAAAGCCCTGATATTATTGATGCATCCGACGAGGTATCCACTGTATTCAGCAGTGCAAGATCCTGCGGCGGCACTGTGATGCTCTCATCTATGAAAGCAAAAGGCTTATGTGATTTCAGTATATCTCCTTTGAGATTGAAAAGATAATTGCTGTAGGTATCATCATCCATATCGCCGCAGCCGCACATGAGCAGAAAATACACGGGGATAAGCTCATTTTTTGTGAAGTGTGCGCCTCTGGAATAAAGCCTCACAGAATGTTCTTCAAGCAGATTTTCCGTAAGATGTGAGAGATCTGCCGAAATTGTCTCAACGATCTTTGCCATATAAACAAACCTCGTAAGGATTCAATTTTTCCGTTTATGTTCATTACGATAAAATCGCCGGTAAATCAAAATGCATCCGGAAATTTATGCATAAATGCCATTATGAACACAACATGGCCATTTTATTATACTACAATTCCCTTGCACTTGTCAAGTACAATTTTGCGGCGGCGAAACACTGCGGTTACCCGTATATTTCAGCAGTGAACTATTCATTCGGAACGCAACACTTATATTCCGCCTGCAAAGCTTATAGGGCTTACTTTTCGTATCTCTGCTCAAAATAGGGAGATTTGCTGCCCTCGCAGTCCACATAGAACATGGGATTTGAGCCGTTTTTCTTATAATCCGCGCAGAGCTTTCTGAGCTTTGAAAGGGAAGGCTCGTCAGCGCCGCCCAGCTCTTTTCTGAAATATTCCTCGGGACTTGCATATTTATCGAAGATATCGCTGACAAAATGCGAGATATGCCAGGGAGACTGCTTTACCTCCACAGCCTTGCCGTTGTAGCTCACGATGAAATCGCGGTAACCTCCGTGCTGGCTGCTGTTCCACACACCTGTTATCTCAAATGTATCAGACGGGTATTTTAATGACAAAAACTGCGCGAAGACCTCCATATTATAAGGAGAATAGTCCTCTTCCCAGTTACCGCTGTATTCCCAGAAATTGACAGAGCCCTTTTTGGCTGTCCAGCGGCCGTCCCCTGTTGCAGCGCCGTCGAGCCATTCATCAATTGCCCGTCCGGCCTTGGACGGATCGCTGTCGGGAACTTTATATGTAAGAGTAAATGATGTGGAAGTCAGAGCCATGGTAAACCCTCCTGTATGTATTTTATATACGATCATTTATATTATATATCATTATAGCCGAAATGTCAATAATCTGTGAGCCGCTTAACAGCAAAATGCGAGAATACTCTTGCAAAACCGCAGGATTTGTGGTAAAATGGACAGTAACAGATCATTTCTGAATATAGTTTACGGAGCGGATTATGAAACAATTTCTTGAAATAGGACAGATCGTAGGCGTTCATGCCCTCAAAGGCGATGTAAGAGTTGATCCCTGGTGCGATTCACCTGATTTTCTCTGTGAATTCGATGAATTGTATGATTCAAAGCAGAATATCATTGAAATAGAATCGTCAAGAGTGCAGAAAAACATCGTTGTTATGAAGATCAAAGGCATAAACACCCCGGAAGATGCCGCAAAACAGCGCGGAAAAGTGCTGTACATCAACCGCGATGATGTGGAGCTTGAAAAGGGAACCTATTTTGTGCAGGATCTTATCGGCCTTTCCGTTGAGGATGCCGACAGCGGTGTGGTATACGGCAAACTTACCGATGTTACCAACACGGGTGCCAACGATATCTACACGGTGAAAAACGGAGAAAAGGAATACCTTATCCCCGCTATACCGGATGTCATCGAAAAAACGGATATCGAGGGCGGAAAGCTGCTTATCCATGTGATAGACGGCCTGTTTGACTGAGGAGATTCAGATGCACATAGAAATAGCTACTCTGTTTCCCGAAATGTGTGAAAGCGTGCTGGATACCAGCATAATCGGCAGGGCACGGCAGGCAGGCTTTATAGATGTTCACTGCACACAGATAAGAGAATATGCTCTTGACAAGCACCACAGGGTGGATGATTCACCCTACGGGGGCGGCAAGGGCATGGTCATGATGTGTGAACCGATATTTTTGTGCTATGAGGATATCTGCCGCAGAACAGGCAGCAGGCCCCATGTGATCTATATGTCCCCGAGAGGACGGGTATTCACGCAGGAGGATGCAAAGCGCCTTTGCGCTCTTGATAATATCATGATACTGTGCGGGCATTATGAGGGCGTGGATGAGCGTATCCTTGAAACGATAGTAGATGAAGAAATATCCATAGGCGACTATGTTCTTACAGGCGGAGAACTGCCAGCCCTTGTCATCACTGATGCGATAGCAAGGATGTGCCCTGGAGTGCTTGCCGCAGATGTATGCTTCACCGAAGAGAGCCATTACAATGGTCTGCTTGAATACCCTCAGTACACCCGTCCAGAGCAGTGGCACGGAATGAATGTGCCCGATGAGCTTCTCAACGGCAACCACAGTGTTATAGAAAAATATCGCCATGAACAGTCACTTTCGATAACCAAAGAGAGAAGACCTGATATGTACGAAAAATACATGGATGAGGAGCGCAAAAAGCAGCTTGATACCGCACTTGTAGAGGAAATAATGAATACCGTCCATAAAAAGAAGATCCTTTCCTTAGGGCGAAAGCTGCTGAAAAAATGCTCCTTCAGAAACAGCTCACATATGCTAAATCTCTGTGAAATGGCGTATTATCTCTATATATTTGGATATCCGCAGTATATAGAGCGGCTCGTTGCCCCGACACATCATATCCCGTTTGAAACGAACTACAATGTGTGGACATACATATTTGCAATATGGGGACTTGAAATACGGATGATGCGTGAGAATGGCGCGGCTGAAAAAGCCTCAGAGCTTTCGCATATGATAGATGAATACTATCTTCTTCCGCAGAATGAAAACGATACCCGTGAGGATCTGGAAAAGTCAGAGAGCATCAGGCGCAGCAGCATTCTGTTTTCTTATCCCGAATGCACATACAAAGATAAGATAGACACGGCAGAGAGTGAGACCGACAAGAATTCATGGAGACTTTCGGCACTCTTTCGTATGATCGGTGACGGTTCAACGGGACTTTTCCCTGATATGAACGCTCACAGCGATGAAATAGAACAGACTGTCTCGGAGTATATCTTATTTTTGCAAAAAGTAAAATGAGGTTATTATGGAACGCAGTACTACCGCCTGTTTTACAGGTCATCGCCCCGAAAAGCTGCCCGAAGGCGGAAATGAGAGATCACCGCTCATAAGGGCGCTCAAAAGCAGGCTGTATCTTGAGATAGAAACTGCCGCATCCGAAGGTTACAGGCATTTTATCACGGGGATGCAGCGCGGCGTGGATCTGTGGGCAGGAGAATGCGTCCTTGAGCTGATGAATAAATATGATATCAGGCTAATCGCCGCAGTCCCCTACAAGGATTTCGGTGATAACTACAAGGAAAAGGATAAATGGACATTCGGAAGGATCATAAACAGCGCTGACGAGGTAATATACATAAGTGATATCTACACCAGAGACTGCTACAAGCGCAGAAATACATTCATGGT
>CAMHMM010000109.1 GCA_946186215.1 uncultured Ruminococcus sp.
TTTGCTTCCGCTGCGCCCATTCAGGTCTGAACAGACAGAGCATAATAAAACCTGTGTATCTTCCCCGATAATAAAGGGGGAGATACATTTTTCTGTTTTGATGGAACCCCTCCCCTTTCAGGGCAGGCAAGATCCTGCACACTGTCAGGCATAAAAGTTCCGAGCAACAAAACAGCGTTACCTTTCAAATCAGAGTACGGGCAACTGCGGCGTTTCGCCGCCGGCTTTGCCGACCTTGACATAACAGAGGTATTTCTGTATAATATACATACAAAAGGAGTTGTTATCATGTTTACAAACCGGGATATAATGCAAACCGCAGTGAACCAGTCGGCGGAGGATATCGGCTGCAGCACTGACGATCTGCTGAATGCAGAAAACAGGATAGTTCCTCTCAGACCCGGGAAAAATGCGAAGAATTACTACCGGCCGCCCATCAGCTGCAATTTCATTTCATACGGAAACAATATTGTTGCTGCAGCAAATGAAGAATTGTATGATATCGTCAGCGAATACATAAATAAATTCAAGTTTTATCACTGCCTTGAAATGCCCAATATGCTGTGGCTCAATGAGCGGTTAGCCGAAAAGAAACAGTCAGTCTGCTTTATGGCTGAGTATTTCCTGCCTGATATGAACAGGCTCAAAGAGCTGCCCTGCCCCTATGAAATCCGTATACTGGAGAAGCCCGATCTCGAAGAGCTGTATCAGCCGGAATGGTCAAATGCGATAGACAAGGGCAGGAAGGAATTCGATATGCTGGGCGTGGGAGCCTATGACGGAGCGAAACTGGTCGGTCTGGCAGGGTGTTCCGCTGATGCAGCACAGATGTGGCAGATAGGCATTGATGTGCTCCCCGAATACCGAAGAAAGGGTATAGCTTCAGCTCTGACTTCAAAGATCGCTGTTGAGATAATCAAACGCGGCAAGGTGCCCTTCTACTGCTCGGCATGGTCAAATATAAGGTCAGTGGGAAACGCCATAAAAAGCGGCTTTACGCCAAGCTGGATAGAGATGACAGTAAAGCCCGTTGAGATCGTCAGGAAGATAAATTCGGAACAGGAATTATAATGGAGTACGAACATATTATCCACGGTTTTGAACCAATATTCGATGAAAACAGCAGAATACTGATACTCGGTTCTCTCCCCTCCGTCAAGTCAAGGGAGCAGGGATTTTATTACGGTCACCCGCGAAACAGGTTCTGGCCTGTGATTGCTGCTGTTGTACAAAAGCCTGTACCTGTCACCGTTCCCGAAAAGAAAGAGCTGCTGCTTGATTCGGGAATAGCTGTGTGGGATGTCATATCTGAATGTGACATAATCGGCTCGGCGGATTCCAAAATAAAAAATGCCGTACCCGCGGATATAAACCGCATCCTTGATACGGCAAATATCGGAAGGATATTCGCAAACGGCTCCACCGCCGCCGCTCTTTACAGAAAGCACATACAGCCCGTAACAGGCAGGGAGATAATCACATTGCCCTCTACCAGCCCTGCCAATGCTGCCTGGACCACAGAAAGGCTGATCGATGAATGGGGGAAGCATATTTACCCTATCTAATAAAATGCCCACTGTTACAATCAAAAAGTCTGCCTTTCCCGACAAAACAGGAAAGCCAGATTTTGGGCTTATACTATCATTATAATACTACTTCGCAAGCTGATCGGGCGTTTCCCCCGGGTAATACATACCCCAGTCCCTTCTGCATTTATCCATTATCCTCATTACAGCCGCGGTGGATGAAAGCGGAACAAGACTGCTCTCCTTCATCCCTGCTGAAAGACACCTGTGCGCCTCATAGATCTCATATTCATAGCCGTTTACATCAACAGGTATCTCAGAATACTCTATCTCATTCATGTCGGCATCGTAAAGCCACGCCTGAGTAGTGCAGTGAAACCAGTCACCGAGAACAATTGCGCCCTTGTCCCCTGCTATGAGCGCTCTGTTGGTGTTCTGCACCTCAAAGCCCGACTGGAGCACTGCCACGCTGTCACCGTATTTTAATGTGATGCTGTTGCTCATATCGACCTTATGCGCCATATGCGCATAGCTTATTATCTCGTCGGGCTCATCACCGAGGATAGCAGCCGCAAAGGTTATGGGATACACTCCCAGATCGAGAAGCGCTCCGCCGCCGCACTCGTAAATGAATGTTCTGTCATTTTCATTGTAGGGCATGAGATTGCAAAAATCAGCTTTTATATATTTCACATCGCCGATACAGCCGTTTTTTATCCATTCAAGAGCTTTCAGGAAGGTGGGACGGCATTTTGTCCACATGGCCTCCATGAAGAAAACGCCCTTATCCCCTGCAGCTGCGATCATTTCCGAAAGCTGTGTGCTGTTGAGCGCTATGCTCTTTTCACAGAGAACATTTCTCCCGTTTTTGATACACAGAAGCGAATCCTCGTAATGGCTCGCCATTGGAGTGGCAATGTAAATTATGTCGATATTATCATCTTCTGCAAGCTCTGCATATGAGCCGTAGCTTCTTTCAAAGCCGAACTCCGCAGCAAAGCTCTCTGCCTTTCCGATGCTTCTTGAACCGACTGCGTACAGCTCAGCATCAGCGCAGCCTTTGAGCGCTGCGGCAAACTGCCTTGCTATGCGACCTGTCCCTATGATGCCCCAGCGGTATTTTTTCATACGGATATGCTCCTCTCAGCCTGTTATCACAGCGCTGCCCTTGCAGCGATCCTGTATATCTCTGCCACATCCTGCGCGGAAAGATGGACAAATCCGCCTGTGCGCCCGTCACCGATGCCGAATTTTTCAACAAGCACGGGTATATCCTCTTCCTTTGCACCAAGCTCGGTAAAGTTTATCGGCATACCGATATCATGAAGAAAACGCCTGAATGCCTTTATTCCGGCCAGTGCAGTCTTTTCGGGATCGGCATAATCCATATTGCATCCGAATACTCTGACAGCCATCTGGCAGAACCGCATTATATCATGCTTATACACAAATTCCATCCATGCTGGCATGATAACCGCAAGACCTGCACCATGAGCACAGTCATAGAGCGCAGAAAGCTCATGCTCGATACCGTGGCTGTTCCAGTCCTGCTCCCTGCCTACGCCAACTATGTTCGTATGAGCTACAGTACCAGCCCACATGATATTCGCTCTTGCTTCATAATTATCGGGATCGGCGATAACTCTGGGCGTTTCCTTTACCATAGTGCAAAGCACTGCCTCACAGAGACGGTCGGTGATCTCAACTTCCTTTGTGTTGGTGAAATATCTCTCAAACACATGAGCCATGATATCCGTAGCGCCGCAGGCGGTCTGATAAGCAGGAAGTGTCTGTGTAAGCTCGGGATTCATTACCGAAAATCTGGGACGGAGAACATCCGAGCCTGTGCCGCGCTTTAGCATTCCGTCTTCTTTTGTTATGACCGAATCACCGGAGCCCTCGCTGCCTGCTGCTGCAATAGTCAGCACAGTTGCCACGGGAAGAGCCTTTTCAGCGTGCTTTCCGCTGTAAAAATCCCAGAAATCCCCGTCGTAGGGAACACCTATCGCAATGGCCTTTGACGAATCTATAACAGAGCCGCCGCCCACAGCAAGGATAAAATCAACATTCTCCTTACGGGCAAGCTCTATCCCCTTGTAAACGAGTGTATCACGGGGATTGGGCTGAACGCCGCCCAGCTCGCAGTAGGCGATCCCGCTCTTGTCAAGGGAGGCTCTTACTCTGTCGATAAGCCCCGACTTTATCGCAGACTTCCCGCCGTAATGGATGAGCACCTTTGTTCCGCCGTATTTCTTTACAAGCTCGCCGCATTCATTCTCTCTTCCCTTTCCGAAAACAAATTCGGTGGGGCTGTAAAAGTTGAAATTATTCATATTTATTCCTCCCTTATCAGAAGCCTATTGAACCTGTGTATACGGGTATATCCTTTTCAGCCTTTCTGACTGCCTCTTCAAGTGTCATACCGTGGAAATCGCCCGCTGCAAAATTCCTGCCGGAGCGCCTGTCATCAATAAATGCACCGACGACCACGCCGGGAAGCGAGCTTTCAGGAGAATTGGGCGCATGAGGGCCGCCAAGATCAGTCCTGCACCAGCCCGGATCGGTGATATTTATGCACACATCCGTATCGTCATATTTTGAAGCGATATCCATAGTTACCTTGTCAAGTGCAGCCTTGCTCGCACTGTAGCCTGCCTGCTCGGGTTCAAGACGAATGCCGCTTGTGGTATTTACTATTCTGCCGAAGCCTTTCTTTTCCATTTTGGAAAGAAAATGATAGAGTATCATCATGGGAGCTATGGTATTTATCCTGAAGCTCTCCTCATAATCCGAAACAGGCGTTTTGAGGTATTCATTCCTGTATGCCACCTGTATGCCGGCATTGTTGAGCACGATATCAACATCCACACCAAGGGCATCTATCGCAGACAGCATTTTCTTAACTTCATCAGGATCAGAAAATTCAGCGCCGACAGTGTGTACCTCCACACCGTATGCTCTTGCCTTTTCTGCAGTATCAGTACAGTTTTCTGCCTTTCTTGCCTGCAGTATCAGATTGCAGCCTCTCTGAGCAAGAAATAAAGCCGCTCCCTTGCCGATACCTCTTGCCCCGCCTGTAATGAGTGCCCAGCGTCCTTTTACATCAACCATTGAGATCCACCTTTGCCCTTTCCAGAGTTTCTATCACCTTGTCGCACCACTGATCAAATTCCTTGTCCTCTTTCTGGAATTCGGGATGCTCCAGTATATACCTGACTGTCATTTTTATCCCCTCTGCCGCGCTGATATCGGCCTTGAAACCGGGAACGAGGGATCGCACCTTTGAATTGTCAAACACCACGGAATTCGCCTTGTCGCCGATAAGACTTCCCACAAGATCGTAGCTGCTCATATCCGCAAG
Organism: uncultured Ruminococcus sp.; assembly: GCA_946186215.1. Lineage (GTDB taxonomy): Bacteria > Bacillota > Clostridia > Oscillospirales > Ruminococcaceae > Huintestinicola. The sequence continues at coordinate 4,888 of CAMHMM010000109.1, forward strand.
TGTCTGTGAAGCAACATAGTAGGGATGGAGTTCAACACCAAGCGCATCAGCTATGGCACTGTATATCGTATTCCAGCTCACGCTTTCATCGGAAGTTATCTGGAACGCCTGCCCTATCGCCTCGCTCCTGCCGATTAGTCCTGTATAGGCCTTTGCAAAATCGCTGTTATGCGTTATCATCCAGAGAGATGTGCCGTCGCCGTGGATTATGACCTTCTTTCCCTCCATGATGCGCTTTACTACCTGCCAGCTGCCGCCGTTCCCGTGAACACCGAGCGGAACGCTTCTTTCATCATATGTGTGGGACGGTCTTACTATCGTAACGGGAAAGCCTTCTTTCTCGTACTTTTCCATAAGGAATTTCTCACAGGCGATCTTATTGCGGGAATACTCCCAGTAGGGATTTTCCAGAGGCGTTTCCTCGGTGATCACATAGCTCTGCGGCGGCTTCTGATACGCAGAAGCGGAGCTTATATAGATATACTGCTTTGTCTTTCCTTTAAAAAGCCTGTAATCTCTTTCCACCTGTGAGGGAACAAAGCCTATAAATTCTCCTACACAGTCAAAGCTCATGCCTTCCAGCTTTTTAGCGCAGTCCGCCTCGTCATTGATATCAGCTGTTATCACCCTGACATTTTCGGGTAGCTCTGCATTCCTGTTTCCTCTGTTGAGCAGATAAAGCTCATCGCCCTGTGCGGCAAGGCGCTTTGTGATAGCCATACTGATAGTGCCTGTGCCCCCGATGAACAGGATCTTCATATAAATTCCTCCTCTGCTGTGTACCATTTCCGGTTCTTTGTGTAAATGATAACATATCAGCTCACCGGTTGCAACCCTTCGGAAACGACTTTAGAGATTTGTTCTATTTTTCTGTCCAAAAGTTATACTTTTGACAGGTTAAGGGTGTTATAATCATTGCAGTGAACGAAAAGACTCATTGCCGCCTGCCTGAAAGCAGAGCTTTGGATAAGCATTGATCAGCGGGCAAGCCTTTTTCTGAGTCTGAACTGCTTCGGAGTGAGCCCGCGATAGGCCTTGAAGCTGCGGATAAAATGGCTGCAGTCGGAAAAACCTGTCTGCTGACTGATATAGGTAAGGTCATGATCTGTAAACAGCAGATACTCCTCCGCCTTGTATATCCTCATGCGCTCGATATACTCCTTGCAGCTCATCCCGTACAGCTCGCGGAATTTGGCCGCAAAGCCCGAATAGCTCATATGGCACTTTTCCGCTACATCGTTGACACGGACATTTTCTTCAAGACGGCTGTCGATATATTCCGTTATATTCTCTATACCGTAAATATCGTCTGAATTTACGGGACACCCGTTGATATCAAGCCCTGATGACATCCAGCTGCGGACGATGCCGAAAATCAGCCTGTATATCTGGGCACGCAGCATCACATCACGCCCGTAGCGGTAATGCTCCGTTTCCTGTATGCAGTCCGAGAAAATCTCCGCACAGTGCAGGCTTTCGCACTCGGCAGCGCTGAAATGGATCGGCATATCCTTTGAACGGGCATATCTGAAAATATTTGTGACAGACGGCGCATAGGAGCCTGTGTTGGGAAATTTCACAGGATCGAATTTCAGTCCCGCAAACACAGGCATTCTTTCCTCAGCGGCAGAGA
>CAMHMM010000110.1 GCA_946186215.1 uncultured Ruminococcus sp.
CTTCTGCCTTCTGGCTCTTGTTTCCTTTCTGTTTATTGTCTTGACCATTGCAATACTCCTTATCAAACTGGAAAATAGTAACCGCAGCGCTCAGGCCGCCTGTTGTCCCATTTTCTTTCGTTTATACGGTTTATGGTAAATACAGCAGATATCAGATGATATCTTACTTCTTACCCTTGCCGGCTTTTCCTTCCTTGCGTATGATATGCTCGCCTACATAGCGGATACCCTTGCCCTTATAAGGCTCGGGAGGTCTCTTCTCGCGGATCTGGGCAGCGAACTGGCCTACGACCTGCTTGTCGATACCGTTTACAACGATCTCGGTCTGAGAGGGAACATCAATTGTGATGCCATCGATCTCAGGAACAACAACAGTGTGGGAGTAGCCGAGGTTCATTACCAGCTCCTTGCCCTTCTTCTGCGCCCTGTAACCGATACCCTCGATCTTGAGAGCCTTGGAATAGCCCTGTGTAACACCTGTTACCATGTTGTCGATGAGGGTTCTTGTCAAACCGTGGAGAGAGCGGTGCATCTTTTCATCATCAGGTCTTTCAACGATGATCTCAGCGCCCTCCTGCTTGATGAGCATATCCTTGTGGAATGTATTTGTAAGAGTACCCTTGGGGCCCTTGACAGTCACTGTGCTGCCGTCGATCTTAACATCAACGCCTGCAGGAATGACAACGGGCTTTTTACCTATTCTTGACATTGCAGCTCCTCCTTACCATACGAATGCAAGGACTTCGCCGCCGACATTGAGCTCTCTTGCCTTCTTATCGGTCATAACGCCCTTGGGAGTGGAAACGATCGCAATGCCAAGTCCCTTCATTACCTTGGGCATATCCTCGCAGCTGGAATAGATGCGAAGACCGGGCTTGGATACACGGCGCAGTCCTGTGATGACCTGCGACTTGTTCTCGCCGTACTTCAAATTGATTCTGATAACGCCCTGCTTGCCGTCATCAATTACCTGATAATTCTTTATATAACCCTCGTCTACAAGGATCTGAACGATAGCCTTCTTTATGTTGGAAGCAGGACAATCGACTGTAGGATGCTTAGCCGAATTGGCATTACGGATCCTTGTGAGGAGATCAGCGATAGAATCGGTAATCTGCATATTTAAACCTCCTTGTTAATTTCGCAAAGATTGCTTACCAGCTTGCTTTCTTCACGCCGGGGATCTGTCCCTTGTGAGCAAGCTCTCTGAAGCAGATTCTGCAAATACCGAACTTTCTGAGGTAAGCGTGAGGTCTGCCGCAGATCTTGCAGCGGTTGTAAGCTCTTGTGGAAAACTTAGGCTCTCTCTGCTGCTTTATCTTCATAGAAGTCTTTGCCATTTGATAAACCTCCCCTTACTTTGCAAAAGGTGCGCCCATGAGCTCTAAAAGCTCCTTAGCTTCCTCGTCGGTGTTGGCAGTGGTAATGATGTTGATATCCATACCTCTTACCTTGTCGATCTTGTCATACTCGATCTCAGGGAAAATGAGCTGCTCCTTGATACCTGTGGAGTAGTTGCCTCTTCCGTCGAAGGAGTTGGCGCTTATTCCTCTGAAGTCACGAACTCTGGGGAATGCAACATTGAAAAGTCTGTCGAGGAACTCATACATTCTTTCGCCTCTGAGCGTTACCTTAACGCCGATAGGCATTCCCTCACGGATCTTGAAGTTAGCGACCGACTTCTTAGCGCGGCATACCACAGGCTTCTGGCCGGTGATAAGCGCGAGATCGTTGCATATAGCGTCGATGACCTTTGAGTTGTCCTTAGCTTCACCTGCGCCGACATTTACTACTACCTTGTCGATCTTCGGGATCTGCATAACGCTCTTGTAGCCGAACTTCTTCATAAGAGAAGGAGCTACCGTGCTGACATATAATTCCTTAAGATTTGCTGCCATTATATGTAACTCCTTTCATTAATATGCCTTTGCGCAATCCTTGTGATTGCAAACTCTGACCTTCTTGCCGTCAACAAAGCCGTGAGCAAGTCTTGTAGGCTTGCCGCAATGAGGGCAAACAGCCATTACCTTGCACGCATAGAGAGCAGCCTCTACCTTTACAACGGAACCGGACTGGCCCATCTGTGTAGGCTTAACATGCTTTGTAGCGATGTTTACTCCCTCAACGATTACCTTTCCCTCTTTAGGAGAGACTGCAAGGACCTTGCCCTTCTTGCCTCTGTCCTTACCGGAAAGGACAACGACTGTGTCGCCGGTCTTTACATGTACCTTTTTATTCATCTGCGACACCTCCTGATCAAAGAACTTCGGGAGCAAGTGAAAGAATCTTGAGATAATCCTTATCTCTGAGCTCTCTTGCTACCGGCCCGAAAATACGGGTACCTCTCGGGTTTTTGTCCTCTCTGATAATTACAGCGGCATTCTCGTCAAAACGGATATATGTTCCGTCCTCGCGGCGAAGCCCCTTAGCAGAGCGAACGATAACAGCCTTGACTACATCGCCCTTTTTAACAACGCCGCCCGGTGTTGCTTTTTTGACAGAAGCAACAACAACATCGCCGATATTGGCATATCTCTTGCGGGTACCGCCGAGAACTCTGATACACATGAGCTCTTTGGCACCTGTGTTGTCTGCGACCTTTAAATAAGTCTGCATCTGTATCATAGCGCTTAAACTCCTTCCTGCAAAAACAGCATTTCCGGCAGTTTTATACACCGGCAACACTGAATTATCGTGATATCAGGACGCGAATGCTGCAACGCCTCCGCGCGTTTCATTGCCGTGCACCCATCTACAACGCGCACAGCAACATAAATTATTGTATCATAAACCCATACCAAAGTCAATGATGAAATATTCGTCAAAACATAGAAATTTACAAATCCGCCGCCTGTTTTATGGTAACTTTCACTAATACCTGAAAAACACAGCCCGCAGACGGTTTTTTTCTTGACAAAATCCGCACGATACCTTATAATATGGTAATAAGCAAGCACTGAACAGATCATCTTTTTCCCGAGAAGGCAGATACACGAAAAGCCATACGCAAAACGCTTCCGTGATCCGTTCAGCGCTTTCGTTATTACCCGTCTTAATGACGGGAGGATATCCGGTGAAGCTATGATAAAATTCCACCTGCCCGATTTCTGCGGCAATTTCAGGATGAACCTTTATTTCATCGATCTTTTAAAGGACAAGCCGCAGTACTTTTATAATGGTATCTCCATCGCATCATCCTACGGATGCTTCCCGCCCGCAGTATGGAACGGCGGCAGGACCGCAGTGGGCACTGTCCGTCCGGAAATGATACCGTGGCTCATAAACGAATACAATTCAAGAGGCGTGCCAATCCGCTACACCTTTACAAATCCCCTTGTGACGCAGAAGCACTTTTCCGATAAATTCTGCAACCACATCACAAAGGCTGCTGACAACGGTTTCAATGAGATAATCGTCAATGTTCCCCTGCTCGAGGATTATATCAGGGAGAAATACCCCCGCTACCCGCTCATATCGTCCACGGTAAAACAGATCGAAGGCAAAGATGAGCTCCTGCAGGAGCTCGAAAAGGATTATAAGCTCGTGGTGCTCGACTACAACTGGAACAACCGCTATGACGAGCTTGAAGCTCTGCCGCACAAGGATAAGATCGAGCTGCTGATAAATCCCTACTGCGTTCCCGCCTGCAAGCGACGGAAGGAGCATTACCGTCATCTCGGCCGCCTGCAGATCGCACAGAGCAACGCCGCATACGGCACGGCCACCCCGTCGGATATGGAACAGCTGAAAAAGGAATTCGCCTGTCCGAATATGAACATGGGCTTCTATGACACGGTGGATTATTCCTCGCACATCAGCACTGACGCACTATATAAAAAGTATGTGCCCTTGGGTTATGAGAATTTCAAGATCGAGGGGCGCATGATGCACGCAGTGGACATACTTGAAAGCTATGTTTATTACCTGGTGCTCCCCGAATACAGGGACAGGGTGCGCTGCAGAGCGCTGCGCGAGCTTCTGGCTCCTGCAAGGAGATAACACCCGTAAGACAATGCCATCCGCAGGATCGGCTATACATAAAGGAGAAATATTATGTCACATCAGTTAGTAATAGTGCTGGACTTCGGCGGACAGTACAATCAGCTCATTGCAAGACGCGTCCGCGAATGCGGGGTATACTGCGAGGTATTCTCCTACAAGACGGATATTGAAAAAATAAAGGAGCTCTCCCCTGCGGGCATCATCTTCACAGGCGGCCCCAACAGCGTTTATGAGAGCACATCCCCCACATACGACAAGCAGATACTCTCTCTGGGGATACCCATTCTCGGAATATGCTACGGCGCTCAGCTCATGGCGCATCTCTCGGGCGGCACGGTAGAGCACGCAGAAAGCCGCGAATACGGCAGGACTCAGACCTATTACAATAAAAACAGCGAGCTTTTCTCCGGCGCTTCCGGCCTTGGCAGCGAGGGCATCACATGGATGAGCCACACGGATTATATCAGCAAGCTCCCCGAGGGCTTTGAGATCATCGCCCATACCGACAGCTGCCCCGTTGCCGCAATGGAGAATGTGGAGAAAAAGCTCTATGCAGTGCAGTTCCATCCCGAAGTAAACCACACCGACCACGGCACACAGATACTCTACAGCTTCGTGCGCCGCATCTGCGGATGCACAGGCGACTGGACAATGGAAAACTATGCTGTTTCCGCCATTGCCGATATCCGCGCAAAGGTAGGGGATAAAAAAGCGCTTCTCGCTCTCTCCGGCGGCGTTGATTCATCCGTTGCCGCTGCACTTCTCGCAAAGGCCATCGGTGATCAGCTCACCTGTATCTTTGTAGATCACGGTCTGATGCGCAAGAACGAAGGCGACGAGGTAGAGCAGGCATTCTCGGGCTGGGGCATCAACTTCATCCGCGTCAATGCGGCTGACAGATTTCTCGGCAGACTGGCAGGAGTTTCCGATCCGGAAACAAAGCGCAAGATAATCGGCGAGGAATTCATCCGCGTATTCGAGGCTGAGGCAAAGAAGATCGGCGCTGTGGATTTCCTCGTTCAGGGCACAATTTATCCCGATGTTATCGAAAGCGGCCTCGGCGATGCTGCAGTTATCAAGTCCCACCACAATGTGGGTGGTCTCCCCGATTATGTGGATTTCAAGGAAATAATCGAACCTCTGCGGATGCTTTTCAAGGATGAAGTGCGCCGTCTCGGCCACGAGCTCGGTCTCTCCGATGTTCTCGTAAACCGTCAGCCCTTCCCCGGCCCCGGTCTTGCGATAAGAGTGATCGGCGAAATAACCGCAGAAAAGCTGGATATACTCCGCGATGCGGACTACATCTTCCGCGAGGAGATCGCAAAGGCCGGCCTTGACACAAGTATAAATCAGTATTTCGCAGTCCTCACAAATATGCGCTCCGTCGGCGTTATGGGCGACGGCAGGACATATGACTACACCCTTGCCCTGCGTGCTGTCACCACCACGGACTTCATGACCGCAGATGTGGCACCTCTCCCCTACGACCTTCTCGGCAGGATCTCCGCCCGCATCGTAAACGAAGTAAACTCCATAAACCGCATCGTGTACGATGTGACCACCAAGCCCCCCGCAACTATTGAGTGGGAATAATAAACTAGACCTCAGAAACGGCGTAGATACGCCATTTCCGAAGCCTTAAAATCTCAGTGATAACAATTTGATAACAGGGAGCTAAGCGGAATTATTCTGCGGTTCAAGTGGCTTATAGGTTACGCCACTCTTTCGCAGGTTCATGCTTTCCGCAGTCATCGGTCGTTTTCGGCCAGTTAAGCTTCCATTCTGTATATTCGGCCTTGCTGATCTTACCGTCAGCAAGGTCTTTTTTTCGTCTCTGCCACTCAGAAAGGAGGTCAGTCATCAGGATAGAGCCGAAAACAATGCCCTTTCTTCTGTTGCCGTCCTCGTCCTCGCAGTCCTCGATGCTGATCGGGTAATGCTCGTCAAGCTCAAAGAGCATCATCATAACGCCTTCCGCTCCGAGTATCTCATCATCAGCAAGGAAACGGGGATTCACGTCCAGAGCTTCGGCAAGCAATTCGACAAGTGCCTGCTTGGGTGTGCGAGTGCCTGATTCATACTGTGCGATGCGGACATCGGCGGACCTCTCGTCAAAGCCCACTGCGACACCGAGCTGTTTCTGCGTCATTCCTCTGAAATCACGAATGCGGTGTATCTTATCTCCGATAATGCTCATGGTGGTTCACTCCTTATTTATGTTCTGTGTTAAACTTCTCTTTCCATTCATCCCTTGGCTCGAATTTATAGCCGTTTTCACATTCCGCATCATCTTCCTGCATCATAACTTCATATGGAATACCTTCACCATCGGGAAATGCTTTGCAAAAGCTCTTAAAATGCCCCAAAACGCTTTTGTCTGTAAATGTATGATGCTTACAAAAAACACATTTCTCCAAAACAATCATTTTAATACCCTCCAGATATTGAAATAAGAGCTTAACAGTATTATAACAT
>CAMHMM010000111.1 GCA_946186215.1 uncultured Ruminococcus sp.
ATGCCGCGGCAGGAGAACAAATGAGAGCAACGATCGTACTTATTGCGGGAACGGATGCGGAAAACTACGGCAGAAAAATAATGCTTGAAGCACACAGAGCAGGAGGAATGGGCTTTGAAATGGCCCGCCTGCCCCAGCATGTTTCACTGAAGCAGACATTTTCCATATCAAGCCTTGAAGAAACAGAAGAATTCTTCGACAGCTTTGCGACACAGCTCCACCCTGTACGCATACGCATGAAGGAACTCAATGTATTCCCGAACAATGCCCTCGGCGGCGTTCCTTCGGGAGTACTGATGATAAAGGTAGCACAGTCCGATGAACTGAAAGCCGCACAGAAATTATTATTCAGCCAGCTTGAAAAAAGATTCGGTTCCTGCCCTGCTGAGCATGATGATGACTATATGTTCCATATGACTGTGGCTATCGGCGGAGCGCCCTATGAAAGCTATCAGAAAGCATATGAAAAGCTTTCCGGAAGGCAATTCGGCGAGGAATTCATATTTGACAAGCTGGGACTTTTGTACTATGATGATGATATGATAACGCCGGGAACATATTTCTGCTATAAGATAGCCGAGCTGAAGAACAGCTGAAAATATTCTCCCCGTCTTCGACGGAAGAACACACACAAACACATCAGGTAAATCATTGACACAAGGGTGATAATATGGCTAAATTTACTGTCATGCGCTTTATCGGAGATCACGGGATACTCCGTCATAGCGTTACAAACAGCATTTACGGCACAGCAGATGCGGGCAGTGAGATCAAGCTCACCGTCAGCCGTGAAAAAAAGATATACAGCGAGGTAACTGCAGTCAGCGGAAGCGACGGGGAATGGAAGCTGGAGCTGCCTCCCTTTGAGGCATCCTTTGACAGCTATAAATTTGAATTTTCCTGCGGCAGTGAAATGATCAGATATTCCGATATCCTTTTCGGAGAGCTTTTCCACATAAGCGGCCAGTCAAATATGGAGCTTCCCCTGTGCCGCACTATCGACCGGTTTGATCCTCATTACCCCGAGGAGAATACATTTATAAGAGAATTCCGTGTACCAGTGGAATCCTGCTTCGGTGAGGACGAGGAATACAACGATTTCTGCGGTGGCTCATGGGAAAAGGCAACGGGAGATGTGCTCATGCAGATGAGCGCGGCAGGCCACTACTTTGCATGGGAGATATTCAGAAAATACAAGGTGCCCGTAGGTCTTGTAAACACCTCGGCAGGCGGCGCTCCTGTGGAAGGCCGTATGCCCTGCAGGATGCTCCGTGAGATCGGCGGATATGACGAATTCCTCGACAAAGTGACAAAACCGAATTATATCGAAAACACCACCCATGAAGACGAACAGAATATGCGTCTGTGGACAGAGGACATAGACAGCCGCGACACCGTTTCCGCAGGCATTTTTGAAAGAGAGGACGGCTTTACCGAATGTGATATGCCCTTCCATTTCAGGAATGATGAAAGGCTCAAAGGCTTCTGCGGCAGGATATGGTTCAGGAAAAAATTCGTCATTCCCGATAATATGCCTCTTGATGATGCGCTTATTTCGCTCGGTGCCATGATAGATGCGGATATCATATATATCAACGGTGTAAAGGTAGGCGAAACGGGATATATGTACCCGCCGAGGATATATGATATCCCCGGGGGTGTGCTTCACAGCGGCGAAAACACAGTATTTGTGCGTCTTGAAGTCCACGGCGGTCAGGGCGGATTTGTTGAGGAAAAGAGATACTGCCTGAAGCTGGGTGAGAATATCATAGAGCTTGGCGGAAAGTGGGAATATATCATTGCTGCGGATGCGCCTGCACTGCGCCCCGGTGTATTCTTCCAGGGACTGCCCCTTGCCATGTACGCAAAGCTCACTGCTCCCGCATTCAGGATAAGCTTTTCGGGACTTATCTGGTATCAGGCCGAATCCAACGGCGATTTTGAACGGTATCCCATGCTTTTCGGCAAATTCGTTGAAATGTATCGCAGCCGTTCGGGCTATGATATCCCCGTGATATTTGCACAGCTCCCCAATTTTTCCGATCCCCTCGGCAGGATGGTACCCGCTTCATGGGCACAGCTCAGGGAAGCACAGAGAAAGTGCCTTGCCATCCCCGGCACGGCAATGGCCGTTACCATCGACACAGGCGAATCCTACGACCTGCACCCGCTCAATAAGTGGGATGTAGGCAAACGACTGGCCTATTGTGCAGAGCGGATCATTTACAATGATACCACTGCTCCCGCATACATAGAGCCCGTAAGTGCAGCATATACGGATGACGGCAAAATAGTCGTATCGTTTACCGACAACAGCGCGGTCACCTCGAAATATGATACCCTCGGTGCATTTGAAGTTGCATTTGAGGACGGCACTGCGGCAAAAGCAACAGGAAGGCTCACCGCAAACGGAGCTGAACTGAGCGTCAGCAGCTCATCAAAGCCACGCGCGGTACGATATCTGTGGGACAACGATCCAAAGGAGATCGACCTTTACACAGGCGATGTGCCCGTTACTCCCTTTGAGATAGCCCTGTAACAGCAGCTTTGCTTTATCTCCCCCGTATGCGCGGGGGAGATATTTTTTATCAGCGGTCACATCAACTTTTTATGCTATATGCTATTATATATAATTGACAAATTTGTAATGATATGTTATAATATTTTTTGTAAATCAATTGCATATACACGGTGATCATATGAATTTTGAAAAACTGATACAAACGGCACTGGAAAACGGCTGTGAGGTAAGCAGAAATGAGTCTCTGAGCAGTCACACCACCTTCGGTATAGGCGGGGATGCCAGCGTATTCATCGAGCTGGCTCCGAATGCGGCAGTGCCCGTGTTCAGCTGTATAAACAAAGAAAAGCTGCCCTTTATCCTGCTGGGAAGGGGCTCAAATATCCTCTTTTCCGACAAACCTCACGAAACAGCGGTCATCCATATGGGGAAGCTCTGTGAGGATATCACGATCGACGGGAACATCATAACAGCCTATGCGGGCGCAAAGCTCTCATCAGTCTGCACTGCCGCAAGGGACAATTCACTTTCCGGACTTGAATTTGCCTACGGTATCCCCGCAAGCGTGGGCGGCGCGTGCTACATGAATGCGGGTGCATACGGCGGACAAATGTCGGATGTGCTCATATCGGTCACAGCCTGCTGCCCCGACGGAACGATAAGGGAATTCTCCGTTGATGAGATAGGCTATTCATACAGGAAAAGCCTTTTCATGAACGGCGGATATGCAGTGCTTTCGGCAAAGATAAAGCTTGAAAGCGGCGACAGGCAGATGATCACCGATAAGATGAACGAGCTGATGCAGAGACGGCGTGACAAGCAGCCTCTTGAATACAAAAGCGCGGGCAGCACCTTCAAACGCCCCGAGGGAGCATTTGCAGGAGCACTTATCGAGGGCTGCGGTCTGAAGGGATATTCCTGCGGTGATGCACAGGTGAGCACAAAGCACGCAGGCTTTGTCGTAAATACGGGCAGCGCTTCATATGATGATGTAATGGCCGTGATAGACCATGTCAAAAAGACCGTAAAGGCCGAAACAGGCTATGCACTTGAATGCGAAGTCGAGATATATCCGTAAGCTTTACAGGCTCGGATCAGACACACAAAAAAGCCTAATGAAAGGGCACAGATAAAATGAAATTCATGATAGTTACGGGAATGTCGGGCGCGGGAAAATCCACCGCCATGAATGTTCTTGAGGATATGGGATATTATGTGATAGACAATATACCGCCCCGCCTCATTCCCGAATTTGCAAATATATGTATGCAGTCACAGGGCAGGATAGAAAAGGTAGCTATCGTTGCGGATGTGCGCTCGATGATGATACAGGCCGACGGAACGGCAGTCTCTGCGGTGATAAAGAGCATAAACGACCTTATCGACAGCGGCTCGGATGTTTCAGTGGTGTATCTCGACGCAGATGACAATGTTCTGGTACGCCGCTACAAGGAAACAAGGAGAGCCCACCCTCTTGATCTGGGCTCAAAGCTCGATATTGCCGATTCCGTATCGACAGAGCGAAAAATGCTCGCTCCCCTGCGTGAGATAGCGGATATCTATTTTGATACATCCCGTTCCTCACCGAATGAATTCAAAAAGAAATTCAGGGATTATTTCTCGGATAACCCCGATGATATAATGACAGTGAAGATACTTTCCTTCGGCTTTAAGTACGGCATCCCCACAGAGGCGGATTTTGTCTTTGATGTGCGCTTTCTGCCCAACCCCTTTTACATCCCCGAGCTCAAAAAGCTCACGGGCAGAGACAAGGAAGTACGGGATTATGTGATGAGCTTTGATGAATCACAGAAGCTGGAAAAGACCATATTCGAGCTTGCGGATATCTTCATCCCCCTTTGCATCAACGAGGGCAGACCGAGTGTCACCATCGCCTTCGGCTGCACGGGCGGACAGCACAGAAGCGTTACATTCGCCGAAAGGCTCTATGAGCATATGCGCGAAAAGAATATAAGGGCACGGCTCACCCACAGGGAATTGGGGTAAACGGCTATGTCATTTTCATCAGATGTAAAGGACGAGCTCTGCGAGTGCCTGAGCAGCTCACAGGCCGAAAAGTCCTGTATGTACGGTATGCTGTTTTTCTCATCTCTGAATAAAGGCGTATTTTCACTTAAAACGGAAAACGCCAGAGCCGCAGAGCTGTTTTCCGCATCATGCCGTAAATTTACGGAATGTAAGGTAGATACACAGGAAAGGGCAGCAAAAAAGGGAACACTTTTCACCGTGCGTGTCACACCGAATGCGGCAGAGCGCGAACGGCTTTTTGCCGAAGCAGAAAAATTCAGAACACAGGGTATCGCTTTTATAGAGGAAACGGGACTTGAAACAGGTGCATTCACAGGCGGCGCATTCATCGTCGCGGGAAGCATAACCGATCCTGAAAAGGATTATCACCTTGAGATAACCTCACGTGATGAGGAGACCGCAAACAGGCTCAGGGAGCTGTTCTCCGCCTGCGGGATACAAAGCGGCATCGTTGCCCGTACATCAAAATATGTAGTCTACATGAAGGGCAGCGAAGCCATAGAGGACACAATGACACTCATGGGCGCGGTGCATTCCACCATTGGCCTCATGAATGTAAAGATACTCAAGGATGTCCGCAACAAGGCCAACCGTATTGCAAACTGCGACAATGCAAATATTGAAAGGACACTGCGCGCCTCGGAAAAGCAGATACGCGATATCCAGTATATCTATGACACGGTGGGCTTTGACGAGCTTTCCCCCGAGCTTTACGATATGGCTATGGTGCGCCTTGAAAACCCGGATGTATCTCTTTCGGAGCTCGGCTCCATGCTCGAAAAGCCCATAGGCAGATCGGGAGTAAATCACCGCCTGCGCAGGCTCTGCGAGATAGCTGAGGAGATAAGAGAAGAAAGATCCGCAAAATAAATGACAGGAGTTGCGAAATGTCGGTATTTGAAGAAAGACTCAGAAAAGAACAGGAAAAATATGAAAAGCTGATAGCTCAGCCCAACCAAAAATCGGAGCTTTACAACGGCATCTATGACCGCTATGTAAATCCCGTTCTCACAGCCGCTCATGCGCCGCTGATCTGGAAATACGATCTTGATCCCGGGACAAATCCGTATTTTATGGAAAGACTGGGAATAAACGCAGTGCTCAATGCGGGCGCGATATATTTTGAAGGGAAATACTGCCTTGTGGCAAGGGTAGAGGGAAACGACAGAAAGTCCTTCTTTGCCGTTGCAAGGAGCGACAGCCCCACGGAGGGCTTCGTGTTTGACGATTACCCGATACTTCTCCCGGACACTGAGCCCGACGAGACAAATGTGTATGATATGCGCCTGACACAGCACGAGGACGGCTGGATATACGGAGTTTTCTGCTCGGAAAGCAAGGATACGGCCAGCAGCGACCTTTCCGCAGCCATAGCACAGGCGGGCATCGTCCGTACAAAGGATCTGGTAAACTGGGAAAGGCTCCCCAACCTGAGATCAAAGTCGCCACAGCAGAGAAATGTTGTGCTCCACCCGGAATTTGTTGACGGAAGGTACGCTTTCTACACCCGCCCGCAGGATGATTTTATCCAGACAGGCTCAGGCGGCGGCGTGTGCATAGGCCTCGTTGAGGATATAAACGATCCCGTTATCTGCACTGAGGAAAAGGTGATATCTCCCCGCCGCTACCACACGATAACGGAGGTAAAAAACGGCGCAGGTGCTGTGCCGATAAAGACCTCCCGCGGCTGGATACATATCGCCCACGGTGTCCGCAACACAGCTGCAGGGCTTCGCTATGTGATCTATGTGTTCGCAACCGACCTCAACGATCCGTCCAGGCTTATCGCAGAGCCCTCGGGACTTTTCATCTCTCCCCGCGGCAGCGAGCGCGTCGGCGATGTTTCCAATGTTACCTTCACCAACGGCGCTATCGTAAAG
>CAMHMM010000112.1 GCA_946186215.1 uncultured Ruminococcus sp.
GTTTTATAAAATTCAGCGGCAGGCAGAGCCTGTATTCTTTTATTCTTTCCGGCGCATACTTGTTAAGCTGATGGCATTTTCTCCATGCATGATTGTATACGCCGAAAACCGCTATTGTCGATTTGCACAGGTGAACAGTGTACGGGGAACAGTAGTATCGTCTATTTGCAGTCGATGCATTCAAAAATATATATAAATTTCATACATAAATTTGTGCTATGTTACAAAATGTTACCGTTTGATATGAAAAATCACGGAAAACCCTTGAAAAATTCCGCGAATGGCAGTAAAATATACTGTGTGAGAGTATATTCACTTCCGAACTCTCGGCAATTTGTAGACATGAGTTAATAATAAATTGATTTTAAGCAGGTGATCACATGAAAAAGAGAAGATTATCAGCAGGTCTGGCAGTCCTTGTGGCCGCTTCGGTCATGGCAGCAGCAGCGCCTCATGCATGGGCGGATTCTTCAACAACATCCGGAACGAATTACAAAGTTGGTCTGACAGAAGCTAAAAAGGGCGATGATCCTGTTAGCTTAAACACCACCACCTTTGACAAATATCTGGTAATGGATGTTGGTGCGAATGTTCCGAATGCAACTATGACCTTCACAATATCAAAATTTGATGCTGAGAAAAATGAAGGTGATGTGGTTGTTGCCGCTTCGGGAGGAAGTCTGGCAGTTCTCAACGGCGTTGTTGGTTCAACAGAAGGCAAAAAGGTAGTATTTGTGGCTAATCAGACTCAAACCGGTTCAGATGTTGCCGGAGAGGTCAAATTCACTCATGGTGATACTACGATTAAAGAGGGAGAAACCGGAGCTTCAGATAAAGTAGCATGGGCTGATGATACGGAAGGCAACGAAAAGTATGTTGCAAAGATCGTTACGATAGATTTCAGCAAGGCTCAGTTTACAGCTCCCGGCGTTTATCGTTATCTCATTTCCGAGACAGGAGATAACCTTGGAATCACAAATGACTCCGGCTTGGATGTATCAGGCGGACACAGAGGCTACAGAACGCTTGATGTTTATGTAGAGGACTACGGTGAGTTTTATAACGCTCTGGAAGATAAGACAGGATATACAGCACCTGACGGAAAAGAGCTGTTTATCAGTCATTATATTATGTACTCAGGAAAGCGTGCAGGTTCACCCTCTGCTTTGAATGATAACAATAAGAGCAGCAGCTATACGAACAAGTATGAATCGTATGATATGACCATAGACAAGACCGTAACAGGTAATCAAGGTTCAAAGGATAAGTACTTCAAATTTGCTGTAAAGCTCGATAATGTCGTTCCCGGTACTGTTTACAATGTTTCCTATGCTGATGACGGGGATGACCATACAAGGGACGGAAATGCAGATAAAAACATCCCAGCAAATCCCAACGCTTCCACTACCTGCATCACAACTGCGGTTACACAGCCTGATACATTCACTGTCGCTGAAGGTGAGACATCCGTAGTACAGGTATTCTATCTCCAGCATGGACAGTCCATAGTTATCAGTGGTATTGCAGACGGGACAATGTGCTATATTGCCGAGGATCCCGAGGATTATTCTCCGTCTGCAAAGATATCTACAAACGGAGCAACTGCTGCCACAGGCGTATTAAGCGATAATACAATAATCCTTCCGTCTGACACGACTGCATTTACAGGAAAAATGGTTTCAAGCGAAGCAGAAGGTATAAATGGTGACAAGGTGGTTTCTTTCATCAACTCCCGTACCGGCACTATCCCCACAGGCGTTGTAGTTTCTGTTGCGGCTCCCGCAGTTATAGGCATCGGCGCAATTGGCGGCGTTATCTACCTTGCTGTAAGACGCAAAAAGGAAAACGAAGAGGAATAAGTGACAAAATTCTGGAAAAATCTGAATATCGCCTATGAGCGCCTGCTGCTCATAGTGCTGATATTGATACTGCTGATAGTGTTCTGGTGTATGTATGACAACTACTATGTCTTCAACCACACCATAGACAGGGTGTCGGGCTACAAGCCCGGTGCCGCAGCAGCTGAACAGAGCGAAAGGTCTATCGGCGAAGATATGGTGGCGTGGCTCACCATATACGATACCGGCATCGACTATCCCGTTATGCAGGGGCAGGACAATTCAAAGTACCTCAATACCGATCCCTTCGGGGATTACTCCCTTGCGGGAAGCATTTTTCTGGACAGCCGCTGTTCGGCGGATCTTTCCGATGATTATTCCCTTATCTACGGCCATCATATGGAGTACGGACGAATGTTCGGCGCACTTGATGATTTCCTTGATGAGGGCTATCTGAAAAGCCACACAAAGGGTGAGCTTCTGGTTGGCAGGAGCGGCAGCGAGAAACACGATCTCGAGGTCTTTGCCGCAGTCCGCGCCAGTGCTCTTGACGAAGCAGTTTTTGAACCCGGCAAGGAGGATATAAAGGCGTTTGTTAAAGAGCACGCGGATGTTTACACCCGTGACGGTGAGGAGCGTATTCTCGGCCTCTCCACCTGCTCCGATGAAAATTCGGTATCGAGAGTTGTGGTCTTTTGTTATATAACAAGCTGACTGCTTATGAAATCAATAGGGGGAGTGCTCAGATGAAGGCATCGCAGCGTTCTGCGTTGGTGGTTTTGTCTGTGTACACCCCTTTTTTACTTTTTTAAGAGCTTTTATGAAAACGGCGTTCTGCCGCACCTGATAATGAATGAAACGGAGAAGCGGATTTCTCCGATATAATAGATAATATTACCGCAAAGGAGGTGAGCATAATGAAGAAGATAAACTTAAAACAGCGAATAATAAGCGGTATCACCGCATTATCAATACTTACATCATCTATGCTCACCTCTCTGACCGTTTTTGCGGATGAAACAGAGCAGACTGTTCCTGCGCCCGAAACAACTGAGCAGGTCACCACTGTACCCGAGGGTTCCACTGTTTATGAAACCGTATCCACAGAGGAGGTCACTACTTTCGATACATCCGTGACCACGGGTGAGACTTCCCCCGCAGAGGGAGGAGAAACAGTTCCGGAGCAGACAACAGCGGGCGGCACGGTAAGCAGCGACTATGATCCCGTGCGCACCTTCGAGCATATCACGCCCACGGAGAATATCAGCATTACCGTAACGGACGGCACATATATGCTCATGGGCGGCGAGGAGCTTCCCGGGGATGCTGTGTCCTTCTTTGCCTACGGCATCAGCGTGGATGATTACACCTATGAGCTGGATATCGACCGCCGCGTGAAGTGTGTCCGCGCATACGATATCCTGTTCAGTTATGGTTCGGAACGCGTTGTTGCTATGTCTGACAGCGCCCGTCTGACCTATACCTTCACGGATGAAGTCCCCGCAGAGGAAGCTGATTCCGTAACTGTTTACACGATACAGAACGGTGTGTGGAGCGAAGTCCGCACGGATTCTCCCGTTATCGAAAACGGCTATGTAAAGTCCGTTTCCTTTGACTGCACTCTCCCTGCAACGGATATGTTCGCGGTGGTTTGGACTGATCCCGAGTCTGTAAAGCCCGATGAGGCAATACTCAGCAGCGACCGTTATTTTGACTATTCCGATGATACTCTCACTGTTGAGGCAACTGCATTCACAGGCGCTGTGTTCACAGGTGATGATCTTCCCGAAAATGCGAATAATGCTGAATTTGCCGTTGATCTTCTCCCCGATGATGACGAGCGGGCACTGCAGTTCGTTCCCTCGGGCGATGAGATCGTGCGCGTGTTCGCAGCGAGATTTTTCAGCGAAAAATATGAGAATGTAAGCGTTTCCGACTACGAGATGTCGGTGACATATACCCTTTCTGCGCCTGTTCCCACAGAACAGGGCTATTCGGTCATGGCTTTTGCTCCCTCCGATGAGCATATGGTCATGATCCCCTCCACCACCATCGTTGAAAACGACTATATCAAGGCGATAAGCTTCACCGTAAAGGGCGGCGTTTTCGCTGTTTTTGAGAATATCTCCCTCAATTCCCTGAGCGTTACCGAGGAAAATGAGTACACCATCACGGTAAAATACGACAAGGGTGCAGGCATACCCGAGGGTGCCGAGCTTTGCGTTACCGAGGAAAAGGCAGAGGATTATCTCGAGGATGCCGCTGATGCTCTGGGCTGGTCGGAAGAGGACTATATCTGCTACACAAGATTTTTTGATATCGCTATTGTCAGGGATGGCGTTGAGTACGAGCCGAAAACTCCCGTTATCGTAACCGCCGATCTTATGGATGTTAAGGAAGCTCCCGAGGCGCTGCAGGTCGTTCATATCGGCGAGGAGGGCGCACAGGAGGTAGAGATCGGCACATCCACCGATGCGCAGATCACATTTGAGGCGGAGTCATTTTCCGTGTACGGTTTCGGCGGAGCGCTTCGTAATGTGATGAACGAAAGCAGCGATATCGCTGATATCTCCGTTTACAGCCTTACTGATGACAACGGCTTCAAGGCAGAGCCTATCGAGATCATAGATCCCGCAGAAGGACTTGTAAAGGCGGCTGCATACGGTTTTTCTGTTGATGAAGATGCTGTTATTGGCAAGCTGTGGGTAAAGGCGGAAATCGCCGAGGATGCGCAGCTTGGCGAAAGAGAGAGCGTTTCTCTCTACAATGTCAGCCACAATGCGGCAGTGGGACTTATCATCCCCGATATTACCGCAGAGGATAAGCTGTGCCCCGTGGGTACAGGCATTGATGCAATCGCTGTGATCAGGGACACGGGCTACCGTCACCTGAGCTTTGATATCCATACAGACGGCGAGGAAAGCGGCAAGACCGTTTCTCTCGACGGTATGATGCCCAAGGCTGCACAGGCTCGCGCAACAGATGTTACAGGCGGCTTTGCTCAGGCATACACAAAGTATTCTCTGGATGAAACGCTTGTTGCGGCGTATGATATCTCCATAAATGACGGCGAGAACAGGTATCAGCCCGGTGAGGAGCGCCCGATACTCGTTGAGATCGCTGATCCCCGCATCACTGCGGATGAAGGGATGAAGCTTTACCACATCAGTGACGACGGCACCCGCGAAGAGGTAAAGGATTTCACCGCATCCGAGGGCAGACTGTCCTTTAGCGCCTATGGGTTCAGTGTGTATGAGATAGTCAAGCAGCCTATAGGCTTCTTTAGTCAGATCGCAAATAATGGTGCAAACGGATTTGAAGTAAGCTATGTCGCCAGCACCAAGGAAAAAGCGAACACAGATAAGCCTGACAGAGGCGGACCTTTTTACTTCAGCAACAGCCTCATGGATTATGCTGAAGGTGTAGATACTGCTCAGACCGGCAGAACAGGAATAAGATCTCGTGGGCAGGGTGACGATTCCGAGGCTACGAAGATCTATTTTGAACCGTTCAATGTCAACGAAAATCAGTATTACATATATTTCAAGGATGGCAATACCAAAAAATATCTGGAAATGTATACGGGAAGCTTTGGCAGTAATAACAGAGCAGGTATGAGATTTGCCGAGTCTGAGAATGCCAGAACTGTTTTTACATTGGAAAAGCATAGTAATAGTGATAAGATCGGCGTATATGCCAAAATTAACAAAACAAATTATTATTGGGTAAGAGAAAAAAACGGTCAATATACAGAAAGACCTGTTGCCGGGTTTGCTGCTGAAAATGATGCCGGAAGGGTGTGGCTCACACTTGATGGTGTAACAAGTTCTGATTCATTTAGCATTGATAATGAGACCTACTGCCTGATGAATTATACCTCGGGCACCTATGGTTTCGGGCTTATGGCCTCTACCGTAACCGATCCCGTCCATGCGCTTATGCAGCTTGTTATAAGCACTGACAAATCTGAGAAGACCTACTATGTGGACGGGGGCAGTGAGCTTTCGCGCTGGACATTCCATCATGTTGAAGGGGATAATTATACTCTTTCCAGTGCGGTAAATGGTGATGTCTGCTACCTCAGATCAAATGCGAACGGCGACGGCCTTGAGGTCACAAATGATCCCGAAGAGGCAACACATTTTAAGGTCGAGACCTGCACGGTCGAGTATATGGAACGCATTGAGACCGGAAAGATAGTCAAAAAAGAAAGGACTGCCTTCCGTATATCCGTCAACGGCAGCTATATCAGGTTCCATGCCGATAAGCCCGTGGGCTCGGAGGATGCAATATACTCCTTTGACCTTCTGGGCAACGGCGAAGAAGACGAGTCCATACTTACTCCGGTAAAGGCAACCTCTCTTTCCGAGAAGAATGTAGTGTACTCCGCAGAGCGTATAAGCATCAGTGAGGCAGAGGATGACGAAAATGTAATTCTCTACACCCGTATCTGGAACTCCACCTATCTGCGCTATGATATCTACGCTCTTAATGCGGACGGCTCCATGTTTGCCTGCTAC
>CAMHMM010000113.1 GCA_946186215.1 uncultured Ruminococcus sp.
GTCATCCTTGGTGACATTCTTTACAAGCTGCTGTGTTATGGTCGATGCACCCGAACGGCGGTTGTAGACAAGGCCGTTGGTAAGCTCGTTTACCACCGCACCGAAGGTTCTCATCCAGTTAACGCCCGCGTGCTCATAGAAATCGGGGTCCTCGGCGTAAACAAACGCATCCTTTACATGCTTGGGTATCTCGTCTATGGTGACGGGGATACGGTTGGCATCGCGGCTGATGTGAGCAAGCTCCACCTCTTCGCCGTTGTCATCATATCCGTAGATGAATGTGGTGGATGCCAGTCCGAGATCCTCTAAGTCTATATTGATGGGCGTATTTTCACGGAACTGCATCACATAGACCACAAGTGCCGCGCTGATGATGAAAAGGACTATTAAAAACACTGTTATGACAGTGAATATCGTCGTAGCTATCACTTTACCGAAAGTGACCAGAGGGTGAGTGCGCCTGCGGCTGCCTCTGCCCTTTTTACTTTTGCTCAAAGAATGACCTCCCAACGGTATCCGGAAGGCCGGAACCATATCCGGCGATTTCGGATGTTCCTTTCTATTATATTCCTTTTATATGCAAATGTCAAGCAAAAGCGCGATTTGGTAGGAATGCACAAAAATGCGTTTGAAATCGCATCCCGCTTTGAACGATGGCGACGATCAGCTTTTCCTTTCGATGTAGAAAAGGCGGGCAGCTGCCCATGCTTTCATTTGGATAGTAATACTTAGTTTGCAGCCCGAAATTAAAAATGTAAAAAGGTAATGGCTATATTGTCCGTAACCAACCCCTCCGCCTCACTGCGCTCGGCATCTCCCCTTTCAGATGCGGCAAGTCATTGTTTGTGAGTTTACCCTTCAAACACGGCTTCTGTTAAAGTTCCGAGCGTCAATTCAAACATTACCCGCAAAATAACATACGGGTAACGGCGGCGGTGATAATGATTACAAACTAAAGTTCCGAGCTGCAAAAGCACATTTCCGGACATATGAGAGTACAGGGGTGAAGGCTCTGCCGACACGGTTGAGATCAACTTATCAGAAACGAAAGTTCCGAGCATCAAATTAATCATTACCCGCAAAATAACATACGGGTAACGGCGGCGGTGATGATGGTTACAAACTAAAGTTCCGAGCCGCAAAATCACATTTCCGGACAAATGAGAGTACGGGAGGGTGCAGGCTCTGCCTGCTATCGTATGAAATTACTAAAAAATACACAAATTATTATTAATAATTACTAATTGCAATTATGCGTTTGTAATGATATAATATGTAGAAGGGGCATTTTGTCCCTACGCGCGGTTTTTTCGTGCTGTGTTTTAACGGGTCGGTTTTCATATCCTGCCCGAACCGCAGGCTCGCTCTCCTTCAATGGAAAATGTGCCGTAAAATGCGGTCATCTTTGTGTTTGATCGGGGTGTTTGCGTGTACTATTGCTGCGGACTTACCCGAAAAGGCTTTCCTCCCGCCAATGAGGATGCGATGCTCGTGCGCACTGTCATCCACAGCGCAATGGCCGAAGCGGAGGAATGCACTCTGCAAAGCCCCTTTACGGCTGCCATAGCAGACGGAGTGGGCGGTACAAAGGGCGGCGCTGCTGCCGCAAGACTCACAATGGAAAAGCTGCGGGGCTATCACCCCACCAAGAGAGTTCCCATCGATAAAAAGATACTCAGTATCCACGAAAGCATCAAGGAAGCAGGACAAAAAGGCAGATACGGCGGCGCAGCCGGTATGCAGTGTACCCTGTGTGCGCTCATCTCGGATGAGCAGGGGCGCTTTTTTGCGGTGAATTCGGGAGATTCAAGGATCTACCGTTTCAGACGCGGCCGTCTCGAGCAGCTTTCCAAGGATCAGTCGGTGGTAGAGATACTCTATGACAAAGGCGCTATCAGCCTTGAACAAAAGCTCACCCACGCAGACAGGAACATCATCCTTCCGGTGCTCGGAAGCTTAAAGCGCGATCCCGAGCCGATAATAAAGGATATCGGCTGCATGGAGCAGGGCGACCTGCTTGTGATGTGTACCGACGGCATCTGCGACTATGTGAGCGCGTATGAGTTTGAAGAGATACTTTCCCGTCCCGCGCGGCTCCCGCGGCGGCTGGCCATGCTCGCTGATGCGGCGTTGTCAGGCGGCAGCCGCGACAATATGACCATCGTGGGACTTTCATACAGTATATGATCAGAGATATTCTTTCTCCTGCGGACTGCGCGGAATGCCGGCAGTGCTGCTGCTTCGACCGTTCGGAGTTCTGGGAAACTCCCCGTATCGAGACAGAGGCGGCAGAGAATATACATCAGAAAAGGCAGGATCTGCGGTTTACTCCCCTGCCGGATCATGATTGCCTTGTGCTGTGCCCCTGCGAAAAGGATTATTCCGATCCCGAGACATTCTCCTGTCCCGCACTCAGCGAGCAGGGCTGCACTCTGGGCGAGGAAAAGCCCTTTGAATGCGCACTGTTCCCGTTCAGACTAATGGAGCTGGATGGAAATACGCTCATCTGCATCTCCCCTATGTGCCCTGTTATGTTCTCCAAGCCGCTTGATATGCTGATGGATGAGCTGGACAGACCGCACGGCGGGATAACACTGGCAGAGCAGATATTCGCCTACGGAGACAGACATCCCGATATGATCAGAAATTACGAGCAGGGCTGCCCTGTTCTGAAGGTAAGGATAAAAATTGAGAATAATCACCCCGTCTTATGAAATAATGTTTGCCCCCGATGGGGAGCAGCTTCTTAAAAATATCGAGCTTTGCGGCAGAGTCTGCTATAAGAGCGAGGACAGGATCACAGACGAGAGCGCAGCGGCTTTTATCAGAATGATAATGAAAAGCGGCCATGAAAGCGTCCTCGAGCATGAGAAGATCACTGCCCGCGTTGTATGCGACAGAGGCGTGACGCACGAGATAGTCCGCCACAGGATCGCAAGCTACAGTCAGGAAAGCACACGCTACTGCAATTATTCAAAGGATAAGTTCGGCGGCGAGCTCACATTCATAAAGCCCTGTTATTTTGCTGATGACAGCGAGGGCTACAGGCTGTGGGCGCAGGCCATGGAAAATGCGGAAAAGAGCTATTTCGCGCTCCTTGATGCAGGCGCAAAGCCGGAAGAGGCAAGGGGCGTGCTGCCCAATGCTGTAAAAACGGAGCTTGTCATCACAATGAATATCCGTGAATGGCGGCACTTTTTCAGACTGCGCACCTCCGGGCGCGCGCATCCTCAGATGAGGGAGCTGGCAGGGATGATGCTCGAAGGCTTCAGACAGCGTTTTCCTGTGATCTTTGATGATATCGGTGAATAAAATGCCCATAAGCGTTGCAATTGACGGTCCTGCAGGTGCGGGAAAATCCACGATAGCAAGATCAGCCGCATCACGGCTGGGATTTATATATGTTGATACAGGTGCCATATACCGCGCCTGTGCCCTTGCCTGCACACAGGCAGGCATCACTCCCGAAAACGAAGCAGCAGTGCGGGAAAAGCTGACACAGCTTACTCCCGAGCTCAGATTCATAGAGGGCGTGCAGCACATACTCATAAACGGTGAGGATGTTTCCGACAGGATACGCACTCCCGAAATATCCGCCGTCACATCGGCATTTGCGGCTATGCCGTGTGTGCGCGAGTTCCTGCTGGGATTTCAGCGTGACACAGCGCAAAGGCAGAATGTGATAATGGACGGCAGGGATATAGGAACGGTAGTTCTCCCCCATGCCGATGTCAAGATATTCCTCACGGCAGCTCCCGAGGAAAGAGCGCGGCGCAGAGCCGCAGAGCTTGAAGCAAAGGGGCAGCCCGTGGTATTTGACGAGATACTCCGTGCGATAAACGAGCGTGACAAGGCGGACATGAGCCGCAGTACGGCTCCCCTCAGACAAGCCGAGGATGCGGTGCTGCTCGACACGAGCAGTCTTGACGCAAAGGCTGCCGAGGATGCGGTCATAGCGCTCATAAAAGAAAAATGCGGCGGTGAGATCTGCGGATGAACCCATTCAGAAGAACAGTAGAATACCTTTACAGGTTATATTATAATTTCCATATCGAGGGCAGAGAGAACATCCCCGAAAAAGAGGGACTGATAATCGCCTGCAATCACCGCAGCTACGCGGATCCCGTGTTTGTCACCATGCCTATGAAGGGCAAGATGCGCTACATGGCCAAGGAGGAGCTTTTTAAAAACGCCGCCTTCCGCTGGCTGATAACGAGCCTCGGCGCATTTCCCGTTAAAAGGGGCGCGGGGGATATGCAGCTTATTTCCGACTGCGCGGGTATGGTAAAGGAAGGATATAATCTGGTGATCTTCCCGGAAGGCACACGCCAGAAGGAAAACAAGGTCGGCAGAGGAAAGACAGGCGTGGCGCTTATCGCATCCCGTTCGGGCGCAGATGTACTCCCCATGGCGGTGGTATTTGAAGAGCCCAAGCTTCACTTCCGCTGCAAGGTAACTCTTAAAATAGGCAAGGTCATCCCCGCAGAGGAGATACGCTCCGAGGATGGGGACAGACAGGCACTCAATGCCGCCAAAAAGCGCATCATGGATGCGATCACCGAGCTTGTTGAGGGCGATAAGCCCGATGCAGACGAGGACGGCGGAACGGGTGCTGACGAGACATGATAAAGATAGCATCTACCGCAGGCTTCTGCTTCGGTGTTAAAAGAGCCGTAGAGCTTGCGCTGAACACAGAAAACTGCTGTACGCTCGGCGAGCTTATCCATAACAGGCAGGTCACAGAAGAGCTTGCCGCAAAGGGCATTGAGATAATCAATGACATAGATAAAGCGCAGGGCAGGACGGTAGTCATCCGTTCACACGGAGTCGGCGCGGAGACCTACAAGGCGCTTAGGGAAAGAAACATCCCCTATGCGGACGGGACCTGTCCATTTGTCAAGCGCATACAGGATATCGCTGCAAAATGCAGTGCAGAGGGCACTCAGGTCGTGATAGCGGGAGACCGCGATCATCCCGAGGTAAAGGGCATCGCGGAGCACGCGGGAAATGCCGTCATAGTCGGCACACCGCAGGAGCTTCGGGAATTTCTTGGAAATAATGATAAAAAGGCCGCGATCGTTTCTCAGACCACTTACAGTCTGAAAATGTGGGAGGAATGCGTGAAGGCGGCTTCAGAATATACGGATGTGACCGTTTTCAACACGATCTGCCGCGCAACTGCGGACAGACAGAGGGAAGCGGAGGAGCTTGCGGCTGAGTGTGATGTAATGATCGTTCTTGGCGGTCACCACAGCTCCAACACACGCAAGCTTGCGGAGATCTGCGCAAGGCACTGCACAGTGTACCACGCGGAGGATCTCAATGAACTACTGATGACAATGCCCACAGGGCGTTTTCATAATGATACCCGAATAGGTATCACTGCCGGAGCTTCGACACCGGCACATATAATCAAGGAGGTTGCAAACCACATGAGTGAGCAGATTATGAACGAGGAAGTTTTTAACTTTGAGGAGGCACTTGACGCTTCCTTCAAAAGAATATATACCGGTAACAGGGTGAAAGGAACGGTCATCTCCGTCGGCAATACTGAGATAGCAGTTGATCTCGGCACAAAGCAGTCCGGCTTTGTATCTCTTGATGAGCTTACCGACGATCCTTCTCTCAAGCCTTCCGATATTGTAAGCGTAGGCGATGAGATCGACCTTATCGTTGTTAAGATCAACGATGCAGAGGGCACAGTTGCTCTTTCCAAGAAGAAGGTTGACGCTATGAAGGGCTTTGACGATATCGTTAAGGCTAAGGAGTCCGGCGAGATCCTCGAAGGCACTGTTACAGGCCTCGTTAAGGGCGGCGCTATCATCCTCTACAAGGGCGTAAGAGTATTCATCCCCAAGTCTCAGGCATCCGTAAGACGCGATGACAAGATCGAGGATATCGTAAAGACCGTTCAGAAGTTCAAGGTAATCGAAGTGAACGAGCAGAGAAACAGAGCTGTCGGCTCTATCCGTCAGGTACTCAGCGCAGAGCGTGACGCTGCTAAGGAGAAGTTCTGGGAGTCCGCTGCAGTCGGCGATGTATTCAAGGGCGAGGTCAAGAGCCTCACAAGCTACGGCGCATTTGTTGATCTGGGCGGCATCGACGGAATGGTTCACATCTCCGAGCTCAGCTGGGACAGGATCAAGCATCCCTCCGAGGTAGTAAAGATCGGCGATGTTCTTGAGGTATACATCAAGGATCTCGACCGCGAGAAGAACCGCATCTCCCTCGGCTACAAGAAGGATGAGGACAATCCCTGGGTTAAGTTCGACAATGAATACACTGTCGGCGATGTAGTAACAG
>CAMHMM010000114.1 GCA_946186215.1 uncultured Ruminococcus sp.
CATACTGATCCGTAAGCAGGCGCGACTGGAGCTGTCTCTCGTCGTCGAGTCGCATACGCTCCTTGCGCTCCTCGATTCTCAGGCGCACCATCTCTTCATCAAGGGCATTCATCTGCTGCCGGTAATCCATGGCGGTCATCATAGCGCACCTCCTTCCAGCCATCCGGCCACCATCATCGCCACGACCAGCGCCACCATATAGAGGTGGGCCAGCACCACGTGCTTGTTTGTCACTTCCTCGCCCGTAAAGGCAGAGCCTTACAGAGAGGCGGAGATAAGTTTTAATGTTGATACCTCAAAGCTTGCTGCGGGTGAATACAGGATCGCTCTGGACTGCGGCCAGAGCAAGGTCTACGGCGGGTTTTACATCAAGGGACACGGGATAGCTATAACTGCCGAATGCACGGAGGAAAAGCCCGTTTCCGGTTCGTTCAGCCTGGACTGCGATATCATCAACAGCGGAACGGATTCCGCAAGGGTGATCTCTGCAAAGCTGATGCGGGGAGATACTCCTGTCGGCGTGCCTTCCGAACCGATGGACGGACTGCTTGCCGCCGGAGAAAAAAGGCATATCACCTTCATATCGGATAAGCCTCTTTCAGCAGGGGATTATTATGCTGAATTTGACTGCGGGCAGATCGTAAAGAGCAGCACCGTTACCATAAATGATGGCTCGGATGCCGACAGATATATGTTCGGCGGAAAGGCGGATGCAAAGCTTGGAAAGGATAAGCTGACCGTTTCCGTCACTGCGGGCAGCACTCCGCAGGATCCGGTGACTATCGGCTGGCTTGAGATAAAGACAGACGAAGGTTGGCAGAGAACTATATACACGCCCGAATATAGGAAGGCACAGATCACAAAGGGGAAAAATAATATTATTTTCATACCGGAGACAATGCTTGACGAGAACCGCGATGAGATCAAAGAGCTCTATGATGATATCATGAAGCATATCGACGAGGCGCTTGAAAGCGGAGAGCTTGAAGAGGATGATCTGAAAGAAGTCGAGCAGATCAAGGCAATGGATATCACGGAATTCAGCTATTATTTCATTCTCGGATTCATTCCTGTTGAACCGCAGACAGGCATGAAAGGCAGGCTGATGGTCGGAGATGAATATGTATACTTCACGGTAAAATAGTGCGGCAGCACTGACAAACAGCGGTATGGACGGAGGTAATCTTATGTATATTTGTTCCGTTGATCAGATGAGATCGGCAGAGGCAATAGCGGCACAGAGGAGCAGCTTTTTGTCGCTTATGGAGAATGCAGGACGCGCTCTTGCGGACGAGGCAGCCCGCAGGATGGATGTGAACGGCAAAAAGGTGCTGATATTCTGCGGCAAGGGAAATAACGGCGGCGACGGCTTTGCTGCTGCGAAATATCTGAGCTTTCTCGGTGCGGATGTCACCGTTGTGCTGATGATCAATACTGCTCCTACGGG
This sequence comes from uncultured Ruminococcus sp., assembly GCA_946186215.1. Taxonomy (GTDB): domain Bacteria; phylum Bacillota; class Clostridia; order Oscillospirales; family Ruminococcaceae; genus Huintestinicola. Next base: position 1,448 of record CAMHMM010000114.1, read on the forward strand.
TATCGCAGGGCAGGAATTTACTTCCATAACCTCGGAGAAAATAAGGATAATCGGCGCAGGCGAGCTGAGCTCCGACTTTGCTCCGGATGTTCTGATAGATGCCGTGTTCGGCACGGGCTTTAGGGGCGAGCTTCCCGAAAATGTTTCGGTGGTGCTTTCTGCATATTCATCCTGTAAGGCATTGAAGATCGCCGCTGATATTCCCTCTGGTATAAATGCCGATACGGGTACGGCTTCAAGGGGAATCCTTGTGCCTGATGTGACCGTTACATTCGGTGCGGTAAAAACAGGCATGACGCTTTCTCCTGCAAAAAAGCTGTGCGGCGAGATAGTTATGCGCAGCATCGGCATAGAGGAGCGGGATTTTGAAAGCGTAGGCTTTGTGCCCAGACTCTACGAGGATGATATCGTTTCCTCTGTGATACCCAAAAGGCATGAGTATTCTCATAAGGGCAGCTTTGGAAAGCTCCTTATCATCGGCGGCAGCAGCACATACAGCGGTGCGGTGAAGCTTTCTGTCAAGGCGGCGCTCAGAAGCGGTGCAGGGCTTGTCCGTCTTGCATCAGTGCCCCGCGTAAATGACAGGGTGGGCGCATCCGTGGATGAATGTACCTTCACTGATCTGTTTGTAAATGACATCGGCGGGATATCTTCCGCATCCGTGGAGCTGATAGAGCAGTGTATCTCCGGCTGTACCACAGTGGCTTTCGGCGGAGGACTTACATTTACCGAGGATTCAGTTATACTCACAAGAGAGATCATCTCCTCTGCAAAGAAATACGATGTTCCGGTGATAATCGACGCAGACGGGCTCAACTGTCTTTCTCAGACTGGCACGGATATCCTTTCTGGATGCAGGGCAGTCCTTACACCTCATCCCGCAGAGCTGGGCAGGCTTGTTGGTGCTGATATCGCTACGGTGCTTGCCAACAGGCTTGAGCTTGCCGCAAAGCTTTCCAAAAAAACAGGTGCGATCGTTGCCGCAAAGGGCTATCCTACATATATAGTTTCACCCGACGGACGCGTGTATGCATCCTATACGGGAAATGCAGGGCTTTCAAGAGGCGGCAGCGGCGATGTGCTCACTGGAATCATCGCAGGACTTATCGCCTCTGCAAAGGGCGACAGGATCTTTGACTGCACTGCAGCAAGCGTATATCTCTTCGGAAAGGCTGCGGATATCACCGCAGAGGAGATCTCACAGAACAATATGCTGCCCTCGGATGTAACAGAAAGGCTCAGATTTTAGATCGTAAATGGAACAGTTAAAACTTACCGACAGTGTGAGAAAAATACAGGGCGTGGGGCCGAAGCGGGCGGAATGCTATGCTAAGGTGGGCGTGACGACGATAGGCGATCTGCTGTATTATTCCCCGAAGACATATATCGACCTTACATCGCCGGTGCTGCTGACAGACGCGCAGCCCGACGAGAACTGTGTCGTGCGAGTGAGGATAGGAAAGAAAAATCCCGCGCAGCGGATAAGGCAGGGGCTGTCTCTCTACAAATGCTCTGCCGAGGATGTTTCGGGCATGATGTTCGTCTCCTTCTACAACAACCGCTTTGTGTATGACACTCTTCACGAAGGGGAGGTGTACCGCCTTTATGGTAAGCTCACCCTGAATTACAGGCACTTTGAAATGAATTCTCCCACAGTCATCCCTGATGACGAGCCACAGCAGATACTTCCGAGATACCCTCTCACGGAAGGCTTGCTGCAGCAGAATGTTGCCTCGGATGTTGCTTTTGCGATAGGTGCAGCAGGTGATACGGAGGATTTCCTTCCGGATTTTATCCGTCAGGAGTATACTCTGTGTACTCTGGACTGGGCGATAAAAAATCTCCATTTTCCGCAGAGCCTTGATTCCGTGCAGATATGCAGACGCAGGCTGGCCTTTGATGAACTTGTGCTGATGCAGTGCGCCATGAGAATGGTGAAAAAAATATCCTCAGGGCTCGATGGCTGTGCCATGAAGCAATACGATATTGCCGAATTTACAGACTCGCTGCCCTTTGAAATGACAGGGGCTCAGAAAAAAGCCTGCGGAGAAATATTTGCCGATATGTGCAGCGGTACGCCCATGAACCGCCTTGTACAGGGTGATGTAGGCTCCGGTAAGACCGCAGTTGCCGCCGCCGCCTGCTTCCTTGCCTACAAAAACGGATACCAGTCGGCGCTCATGGCACCTACGGAGATACTTGCACAGCAGCACTATAATACTCTTACAGGATTTTTGTCACCGCTGGGTATAAATGTGGGGCTTCTCACAGGATCAATGACCGCAAAAAGAAAACGGGAGATAAAGCAGGAGCTGGCTGAGGGCAGGATAAATGTAATGATCGGCACCCATGCGCTGATATCCGAATCAACGGAGTTTATGTCACTGGGACTTATCATAACCGATGAGCAGCACCGCTTCGGTGTTGATCAGCGAAAGCTTCTGGCGCAGAAGGGAAGCTTTCCTCACAAGCTTGTAATGAGCGCTACACCCATCCCCCGCACACTGGGACTGATACTTTACGGTGATCTCGATGTTTCGCTGATAAACGAGATGCCGAAGGGCAGGCAGAAAACGGAGACCTTTGCGGTCACCGGCAAGCTGAGGAACAGGGCACTTACCTATGTGAAAAACGAGCTTGAAGCGGGCAGGCAGGCATATATCGTCTGCCCCATGATTGAGAATAATCCCGATCTGGAAATACAGTCCGTCACCGAGTATGCCGAAATGCTCAAGACCAGCCCTATCGGCGGTTTTACTGCGGCACTTCTTCACGGCAGGATGAGCGCGGAGCAAAAGGAAGAGATAATGCGGTCATTCAAAAACGGCGAGATACAGGTGCTCGTATCCACTACCGTGATCGAGGTGGGTGTGGATGTGCCCAATGCCACGATAATAATGATCGAGAGCGCGGAAAGGTTCGGACTGTCGCAGCTTCACCAGCTCAGAGGCCGCGTAGGCAGAGGCGGCGGAAGATCCTCATGTATCCTGCTTACGGACAATCCTACCGATGAGGTGCGGGAAAGGCTGAAGATAATGTCCCGCACATCCGACGGCTTTGCCATTGCTGAGGAGGATCTGAAAATGCGCGGAGCAGGGGATTTCTTCGGCAAGAGGCAGAGCGGAATGGCATCGCTTCGTTTTGCTGATCTTTATTCCGACAGGGAGCTGATCACACAGACCTCCGCTGCAGCGAACGAGCTTTTCCGTGTATCTCCCGATCTTTCCGAATTTCCCGAACTCAGGGCGCGGACAGAACAGATAATGCAGAAAAACGGCACCGAGGGAATGAACTAAGAGCAAAGTGAATTCGTCGCTGTTGAGAGATTACCCACAAATAAAATACGGGTGGGTGCAGGCATAGCCTACATTAAATAATAGCAGGTATAAAAGCTCCGAGCCTCTATTGAGAGATTACCCACAAATAAAATACGGGTGGGTGCAGGCTCAGCCTGTATTTTTAGCGTAAAATAATAGCAGGTATAAAAGCTCCGAGCCTCTATTGAGAGATTACCCACAAATAAAAATACGGGTGGGTGCAGGCTCAGCCTGCTTTCAGCGCTTGACAATACTGTCGTTTTTGTGTATAATGTAAAATAGTATTGGTGTGTGTATAACACCGTGTACATTGCTATGTGCGGGATGTCCTGCGGTTTGCGGCTGCGGACAGCTCCCGATGATTGTGAGAGTGACTTTTTATGACTGCTTATCTTGATAATGCCGCTACCACAAAGGTCAGTGACGAGGCGCTTTCGGCCGCTGTCAATGCCATGACCGAGAATTACGGCAACCCCTCGTCGCTTCACAGATACGGCCTGAATGCCGAGCTTGCGGTTACCGATGCAAGGAAATCGGTCGCTGCTGCATTAGGCTGCGATCATGAGCGCGTATTCTTTACCTCTGGGGCTACCGAGGCCAACAATACCATATTGTTCGGCGCTGCCGAGAATTACGGCAGAAGAAAGAATACTATCGTGGCATCATCCATCGAGCACCCCTCTGTTGAGGAGTGCCTGAGAAAGCTCGAGCAGAGCGGGTTCAAGGTAAAGAGAGTCAAGCCGTCGAAGAACGGATGCATCACTATGGCAGACTTTGCCTCCGCAGTGGACTATGATACATTCCTTGCTACCTGTATGCTTGTAAATAACGAAACGGGCATCATCAACCCTGTCGATGATATTTTCGCAGCGGTAAAGAATAAGGCACCGGAATGTATCACCCATACTGATGCGGTACAGGGTTTTTTGAAGCTGCCTATAAAGGCATCCGCGCTTCACGCCGACCTTATCACGGTCAGCGGCCATAAAGTACACGCTCCCAAGGGCGTAGGTGCCATGTATATCGGCAAGGGGATAAGGATTGCCCCCTATCTTTGCGGCGGCGGTCAGGAGAAGGGACAGCGCTCCGGAACGGAATCCGTTCCGCTGATCTGTGCAATGGGAGCGGCTACAAAGCATCAGAACGCGGGGATAGATACCGCATACAAAAATGCTCTGGCGCTCAACAATACCCTGAGAAATGCCCTGGCTCCCCTTGATTATGTCACGATCAACACTCCCGCACAGGGCTCCAGCCCCTATGTGATCAATTTCTCGGTGAGAGGGATACGCTCGGAGATCATGCTTCACTTCCTTGAAAGCAGGAATGTTTATGTTTCCAGCGGAAGTGCGTGCTCAAAGGGCAAGAAATCAAGAGTCCTCACCGAAATGGGGCTCAGCGAGGAGCTTGCAGACACGGCAATAAGAGTATCATTTTCAAAAATGTCCTCATGG
>CAMHMM010000115.1 GCA_946186215.1 uncultured Ruminococcus sp.
GAGCAGTCCAAGACTGATTTTATCACAGTAATGTGAAAACATGGTGAAAGCTCACTGTGGATACTATGAAAGTTGAGCTATTCCCTTGTCTATCCTGCTGAGTGTCTCAGCCTTGCCGAGTATCGCAGCAAGCTCGATGCCGCCGCCGGGTGTGAGAGGCTTGCCCGAAAGAGCCACACGGAGAGGCCAGAGCATGAATCCGTTCTTTACTCCCCTTTTCTCTATCTCGGCAAAGAGTGCAGAGTGGATGTTTTCCTCGTTCCATTCCGAAACGCCTTCAAGCACGGGCTTTATGATAGCTAGAGCCTCGGCTGCCGTCTCGGGATTTGTCTTCATCTTCTTGTTGAAGTAAAGATCGTTGGAATATTCGGGAAGAGCATCTATGAAATCCACCTTTTCGGAGATCTCCGTGAGCAGCTCTGTTCTCGGCTGGAGCGCATTAATAAGCACATCGAAGTCGATATCGTCACGGCTGCAGGTCTTTTTGATAAAGGGCATGGCGATCTTCTTGAATTCGTCATGAGGAAGCCTGCGCAGATGCTCCGCATTTATGGCGGTCATCTTCTGGATATCAAATATTGCGGGAGACTTGGAAAGACCGCTGATATCAAACTCGTTTACCAGCTCATCAAGGGTGAATATCTCATTCTCGCCCTTGGGTGCCCAACCCAGAAGTGCTATATAGTTGATGATGGCAGGAACATAGAAGCCCTTTTCAACAAAATCACCGAAATATGCGTCGCCGTCGCGCTTGGAAAGCTTGTGAGTCGCATCTCTCATAATATGCTCGACATGGATGTATTCCGGAACATCCCAGCCGAATGCTTCATAGAGAAGATTATACTTGGGTGCAGAGGAAAGATATTCATTTCCTCTTACCACATGAGTGATGCCCATGAGATGGTCGTCTATTACATTTGCAAAGTTGTAGGTGGGCATACCGTCAGCCTTGATAAGTATCTGATCGTCAAGGATGGTATTGTCCACAACGATATCTCCGTAAAGGATATCATGGAAGGTCGTAGTCCCCTCTGTGGGCATCTTCTGCCTGATAACATAGGGAATACCCTTCTCGAGATTTGCCTTAACCTCCTCCTCGGGGAGATCACGGCAGTGTCTGTCATATGTGCGCAGGGAAAGATTTGCGGCAGCCTGCTCCTCATGGAGCCTGTCGATCCTTTCCTTGGTGCAGAAGCAGTAATATGCCTTTCCGTCCCTTACGAGCTGCTCGGCATATCTGATGTATATATCCTTGCGCTCTGACTGGATATAGGGGCCGAATTCGCCGCCTACATCAGGACCCTCGTCCCAGTTGAGGCCGCATACCCTGAGAGTTTCGTATATCTTGTCCACCGCACCCTCAACATATCTTTCAAGGTCGGTGTCCTCGATCCTGAGAATGAAATCGCCGCCGTATTTTCTGGCGATAATATATGTAAACACAGCAGTTCTGAGGTTGCCTATATGCATAAAGCCCGTAGGTGACGGGGCAAACCTCGTTCTTACCTTCTTATCAAACATTGTGTGACCTTTCTTCCTTCAAGAATTCAAGTACATTCCATTTTTCGAGAATAAATGCGGAATCCTCCGCGATCTGTGCAGTAAGCTTGTCAACGCTTTCAAATTTCTGTTCGGGACGCACAAAGTCCTCAAAATGCACAGTGAGCTCCCTGCCGTAGAGATCTCCGGAATATCCGAAGAAATGCGCCTCGCACAGCGGAGCGGGACTGCCCACTGTGGGCTTTATCCCGATATTTGCCGCTCCCGCGCAGTATTTGCCGTCTATCTCGCTCCATACAGCGTACACGCCGAAGCGGGGCAGCAGCATACCATCCTGGAAAAGTATATTTGCCGTGGGATAGCCCATTTTCGTGCCAAGATGCCGCCCGTGGACTACCTCACCGCTTACGATGTAGTTATCTCCGAGAAGCTCGTTGGCGCTTATCATATTTCCTTCACGCAGGAATTTTCTTATCTGAGCCGATGAGATCCTTCTTGCGCCGTAGGAAACATCATCTATGACATTGAGCGTCATGCTGTTTTCAGCGCACAGCTTTTCAAGCAGCGCAGTATTGCCTGCGGCATTTCTTCCGAAGCGAAAATCCCTGCCGCACACGATATGCTCCGCTTCAAGCTCATCCATAATATATCTGCTGAAAAAATCTTCCGGGGAAAGTCCCTTTACCTTTGCAAAATCCAGCGAAAGGATCCTTTCCGCTCCGATCTTTTTCACAAGCGCAGCCTTTGAGCTGTCTGAGTATATGGGAGCGAAGTCCTCGCCCTTTGTATTCAGAGTAGATGTATCAAATGTGCATACAGCAGCGGTGATCCCATGCTCCTGTGCATAGTCACACGCCTGTGATATAACTCTGCGGTGACCGAGATGAACTCCGTCAAACAGTCCCAGTGCAACAGAGGCAGACAAGATATCAACACCGCCCTTTACGCTTCTCAGCGGAAATTCTTTTTTACCCTTATGACCTTTTCGGCCGCATCATACTCACAAAGGCCGATGAACTCGCCGTCATGAGCATATACCCTGTAAACGCCCTCTGTATCCGTCAGTCCCGAGAGCTTAACACCGTTTCTGTAGAGAACCGTTCTTTTTTCGTCAAGGTCTATCCTGTCAAAGCTCTCAAACAGCCGCTCAACGGGCAGAACATGGCCTTCAAGCTCATTTCTTCCGATGATCTCTTCAAGCTCCTCAAAGGTGACGCAGTCGGCAAGCGTGAACCCGCAGGCAGTCGTGCGCCGCAGTGAGGTCATCACTCCGCCGCTGCCCACAGCCTTGCCTATATCGCTGATAAGCGTGCGCACATAGGTGCCCTTTGAGCAGGATATATCCAGCTCGCCCTGCTTTGCCGATTCATCGTAGCGGAGCAGCTCAAGTGAATATACGCTTATCTGCCTCGGCTCGCGCTCTATTTCCTTTCCCTGCCTTGCATATTCGTACAGTCTCTTTCCGTTTACGGAAACTGCGGAATACATCGGAGGTATCTGCATGATATCCCCGCGAAAGCCCGAAAGTGCGCTTTCAAGCGTCTGAGCCGGAACGGGAGCATCGCTTTTGGATGTGACACTGCCCGAAATATCCTCGGTATCCGTAGTGATACCAAGAGCAAAGCCCGCAGTATAGCGCTTGTCGTGGTCGGGCAGGATATCGCAGGCCTTTGTCGCCGCTCCCACGAAAACAGGAAGGACTCCCGTTGCCATGGGATCGAGAGTGCCCGCATGGCCGAGACGGCGCATCCTGAGCATTCCCCGCAGCTTGCCGATCACATCAAAGGATGTAAAGCCCTGCGGCTTATTTATGCATAATACCCCGCAAAGGCCGCTGCTCACACCATCCATAGGTCGATACCGAGTATAGGAGCGATAGCCGCAAGGACCTTCATCCTTACCTGATCCACATCGCCCTCTATCATACAGCCCGCAGCCCTTGTGTGGCCGCCGCCGCCGAATTTCATGCAGATCTCGGAAACATCAACCTTTTCCGCGCTGCGCATGGATACCTTGAACTTGTTTTCTTCCTTTTCCTTTAAGGTGATGCCTACCTCAACGCCCTCTATCTGCATGGGCAGAGCGGCAACGCCCTCGGTATCCTGCTCGGAAACGCCCCACCTTGCAAGGTCAGCCAGCATTATCGCTGCCACTGCGCAGTTGCCGTCGAGGAAGACCTTCATGTTGCTGATTATCTTCTGCTCGAATTTGAGCCTTTCCATCGACTTTATATCAAACAGCACGCGGTTTATCCTTCCGATGGGAAGTGAATACTCCTTCATGAGCTCCGCTGCGATGATATGGCATCTCGGCGTGGTGCAGTCGTATTTGAAGCAGCCCGTATCCGTAGCCATACCAGTATAGATGCAGGTGGCGGTCAATTCACTTATGGGGATCTCTCCCTCGGTGAGTATCTCGTAAAGCACCTCGCAGGCGGACGATGCATCGGGATCAACAGTGAGCCTTTCCGCAAAGCCCGTATTGGACTTGTGGTGATCTATCGCAAGCTCGATGTAGTCCGAATAGCCCGAAAGCGTTTTTCCGAGCAGCTTCGTGTCTGCAAGATCTATGGAGACAGTAGTGCTGTGGTTGAAGCGCTGAGGCTCGTATTTGTCGGTGATGTAGCTGTATTTTCCCGGGAGAGGATCAGAGCACATCACATTTGCTTTTTTGCCGAGGTCGCGCAGTGCAGAGCACAGTGCAAAACCGCTGCCCACAGCATCCCCGTCGGGGCTCTGGTGAATAAGAATGTAGTAATTGTCATGACTGCGCAGGAAGTCTGCGGCTGCCTTGTAGTCTATCTGTCTTGACATTATTGCTCACTCTCTTCCTCTTCCCCGCCGTCCGTTTCGCGGCTCATCACCTCATCAATCACCTTTGAGATATATGCGGAATGCTCTATGGAATCATCCGCGATGAAGTGAAATTCAGGGCATTTTTTCAGGTGGAGCTTGTTTGCAGTCTCGCGCCTTATCATCCACGCGGCGCTTTCAAGGCCTTCAACAGCCTTCTGTGTGAACTCCGCTCCCCTGATGTGTGAAACATATACCTTGCAGTGAGAACCATCCCCCGAGAGATCTACTCTGACTACAGAAAGCAGACCGTCATTTACTCTCGGATCCTTGATCCTCTCGGATATAAGGCCTGAGATCTCGCGCCTTATATCCTCTGCCATCTTTTCGTTTTTAAAACCTGTCATCAGTCACTCCTCAGATCTGTGTCACGCCTGATATTCCTCCATGATAAAGGCCTCAAAGATGTCATGCGCCTTTATATCGGAGAATTTTTCCAGCGTGATGCCGCACTCATAGCCTTCAGCTACTTCCTTGACATCGTCCTTGAAACGCTTCAGGCTGGACATTTTATCCTCGGCAATTACGATACCGTCACGCACAACTCTTATCTGGCTGTTTCTTGTGACCTTGCCGTTTAATACATATGAACCTGCTACAAGACCTACGCTGGAGATCTTGTAAACCATTCTTACCTCTATCCTGCCCTGAAGGACTTCCCTGAACTTGGGAGCGAGCATTCCCTTCATAGCGGTAGAGATCTCTTCTATAGCATCATAGATTATCCTGTAAAGGCGGATATCCACGCCGTCACGCTCTGCATTTTCTGCTGCAACAGGATCGGGGCGGACATTAAAGCCGACGATTATCGCATTTGATGCGCTTGCGAGCATTACATCACCCTCGGAAACGGCACCTACCGCGCCGTGGATAACTCTTATGCGCACCTCATCGTTGGAGAGCTTTTCAAGCGACTGCTTTACAGCCTCCACAGAGCCCTGTACATCGGCCTTTACGATGATAGGCAGCTCCTTGATCTCGCCCTGCTCGATCTGAGAGAAGAGATTGTCGAGAGTTACCTTCTGATACTGCTTGAACTGCTCCTGCTTTGCCTCGTGCTTGCGCTGCTCAACGAGCTCTCTTGCAAGTCTTTCATCGGCTACCGCATTGAATGTATCACCTGCGGAGGGCACTTCAGCAAGACCTGTGATCTCAACGGGGTAGGAGGGTCCTGCCTCGCGGACTGTCTCGCCCTTGTCGTTGGTCATTACTCTTACACGGCCGACGGATGTGCCTGCGATGATGACATCGCCTGTATGGAGCGTACCGTTCTGGATAAGAAGCGTTGCAATAGGACCTCTGCCCTTGTCGAGCCTTGCCTCGATAACGGTACCCTTTGCAGCTCTGTCGGGATTTGCATGGAGCTGTGCCACTTCAGCTACGAGAAGCACATTTTCAAGAAGGTCGTCTATGCCTTCGCCTGTCTTTGCGGATACGGGAACGCAGATTATATCTCCGCCCCAGTCCTCGCAGACGAGACCGTACTCTGTGAGCTGCTGCTTTACCTTGTCGGGGTTAGCCTCGGGCTTATCCATCTTGTTCATTGCAACGATTATCGAAACGCCCGCTGCCTTGGCGTGGTTAATAGCCTCGACTGTCTGGGGCATGATACCGTCATCAGCTGCAACGACGAGTATTGCGATATCCGTGATCTGCGCACCTCTTGCACGCATGGATGTGAATGCCTCATGGCCGGGTGTATCAAGGAATGTGATCTCCTTGCCCTTGCAGTTTACTCTGTATGCACCGATATGCTGGGTGATTCCGCCTGCCTCGGACGCGGTA
>CAMHMM010000116.1 GCA_946186215.1 uncultured Ruminococcus sp.
GTTCTATTTCAGAAACTATATCCGTTGCATCGATCGCAGTGGCAACAACGCTTGCATCATGTGCAATGGTTCGTACTACCTGTCCCATAATTTGCCTTTCTGTGGAAACCTGAATTTATGATCCGGTCTGTTAAGACACACGGAAAACCGCACATGAGATGATGTGCGTTTATTCAGGGTTTCCCGTTATAGATTTTTTCCTTGCGGTAAATACCGCAGTTGCCGACTCTTCATGTAGTGCGCTGTCGGTATATCCGTCATTTACGGCGAGCACTTCAAAGCCAGCTGCTTCAAGAAATCCGCAGATCATCTCCGCGGGGAAAGCTATCTCGCTTATTTCATCATATTCCCTGCGATATCGACCGTCCTCATCTGGAATGAACATATCAAGGCACATATCCACCCTGCTGTCACCGTCGGAATCATCATATTCATTCGACCAGACGAGGTAAACATCATCCGTATCATAGACAAAGGTATTATCTGCGAGGATCTGTTCATGCTTATAGGGTGTGTTCATGTCAAAGATGAACAGCCCGTTCTGCTGCGTAAACTGCGCCGCACCGAATATCGCTTTTCGGATATCCTCCGCACAGCTCAGGTGGTTTAAGCTGTCGAATGTGCAGGTGATGATATCCGCCGTGCCGTAGAGGTCGGGGGAGCGTATATCCTGCAGGATATACTGTATGGGCAGATCTGCGGCTATGGCCGACTGGACTGCCGTATCAAGGCAGTCGGGAGATATATCCGCGCCGATCACATCAAAGCCCCGTCTGCACAGGTGCTCGCACAGTTTTCCCGTGCCGCAGGCCATGTCGAATACTATCAGCGAGTCCTGTCCGTCCTGCGGGGTGATGCCGTATTTTTCAGCCGCGCTGCAGATAAAATCCGTGATCCTGTTGTATTCCTCATCGGGGGACAGCAGATCATAAACGGGCGCAAAGGATGAATACCCGGGCATTACTGCTTGCCGCCGTCTTCCACGGGAGTGATGATGCCTTTTTCAGCAAGGCGCTCGAGAACGATGCGGTAGCCCTCGCCTGAATGCTTTGAATTGAGCGTTCTGTTCACTCTTGATATAGTGGCGGTGGAAGCGCCGGTCGCCTTTGAGATATCATTATAGATATGCTTCTGATCGAGCATTTTTGCAACAAGAAATCTCTGTGAGATCGAGTTGAGTTCAAGCGATGTGCAGAGGTCGTCAAAGAAAAGCTCGCACTCTTCCTTTGTTTTAAGGCACAGAACAGCCTCATAAAGAAGATCGATGCTTATATCGCTGTTTACATTCATTGTAAGATCCCTCCGAAAAAGCAGATCGTCCGGATATATATCCGAGCCCATTTTACTATTTTAGCACACTAAAAGATGAAAGTAAAGAGTTTTAACAGAATTTTCACAATTATTTTTTTCATAGTCGGCGGCGAAACGCCGCCCTCAGGCGGTGGTAGAGGGGTTTATTAACGAACCGAGCTCTGAATGAGCGTTACTCACAAAAGAGAGTACGGATAACTGCAGCGTTTCGCCGCCGGGTGGATGCAGGCTCTGCCTGCCAGGTCTAAAATAACAGTGGGTATAAAAGTTCCGAGACCTAGATGAATGACTTCACACAAAATAGCGCACGGGTAGCTGTCGGCCTTGCCGACCTGCCGTTGACAGAGATGCGGCATTGTGCTATGATATGATAAAAGATAACGATATAAACAGGGGAGGATACCATGAAGATTTGGAAGGCACATTTCAGGGACGAAAGACACGATACCGATATCGACATCATAAATACCGAAGGGGACTACAACAGTGATCCTGTTTCCTTTACGCTCGACGAGGTGACCTTTGCAGGGACGAGCCTTGCCGATCTTCAGCCTGTGGAAACGGATATCGAAAGAGCTCAGGAACGCTTCAATATCTGCAAAGCCGGGGGATTTGACGCTCCCTTCGGTGAGGTGCCCTATTGGTATATGCTGCAGAGATATTCCCTTGATGTGGATATCCCCGTGATGGCTGTGCGCAGGCGGGATAACTGCGATGTGCAGGGAACGCTGCATATTTCATATGAATTCAGGGAGCACGATCCACAGCAGCTGCAGAGCATATATAAATGTGATGAAGAAAGAATATATCCCGATGATCTTCATGTAAACGACTTTACTCTGCATATCGACGGAAAAGTCTGTCCCGCCGAACGCAGATCACTTTGCTTTGAGAACCCGCTTATGGATATCAGCAGGGCGCTCGCTCCGGAATACTATCTCAAATGCTGCTTTACCTGCCAGTATTCCGATTATTCTCCCTATGGCTGCGATGATTTCGGCTCAATGCAGTGTTTTCTGCGTCAGAAAGAAAACTATCTCAGGGTAAACACAAAGATGGAGTATTTTGATCTGCTGACCGATGACTATGATCTCAGACAGGAAACATTTCTCTGCGGAGGATTCGAGCCGCGCACACTATGCGAGGGTTACCGCGGGTATGTGGACGGTGTTGGCGACTGTTGAGCGCAGCTTGAAAATATTGTGTATACTGTAGATTTTGTGACCTTGTATTGCTTGTTGGATTTTTTTGAAAAGGCGCTTTACAAATCCTTTTGTATGTGAGATAATGTAATAAATCCGTTCGTATCAAGGCGGAAAGCGGCAAGGAGTATAAATTCGTCGTAAAAGCCTGCGTAAACGACAAGTGGACAACAGTCAAAAAGAGTGATATAGTTACAGTAAAGTAAATACAACGGGCTTCTGCCGCGATATGGCAGAAGCCCGTTGTTTATCTCGTTATCGTTTCTGTTTCCCAAAATCGAAAAAAACTTGATTTTGGGAAACAGATCACCGGGGGGAGAGCCATTCGGAAAAATCGATGATCTTTATGCCTTCATACTGGTATGCTTCATGGCGTGTCCGTGCAATAAGTATTTTCGGGTATGCGTCCTTGATGGATAAAAGCGGCGAGACCTCTCGCTGAAAGGTCTTGTCATCGGTGATGTTGTCCGAGACCTGGATATAGAGCTTTTCGCTTCGCTTTATAGCAACAAAATCGATCTCTTTTTTGTAGAGAACGCTCGCATAAGCCTCATATCCGCGGCGCAGAAGCTCTATGGCAACGATATTTTCAAGCATCCTGCCGTAATCGGCATTCTTTGTTCCGAGCTTTGCATAGTGGAATGAATGGTCGCTGAGATAGTATTTTTCGGTAGTGGAAAGATATTTCCTGCCTCTGATGTCATATCGACGCAGCTTGTAAAATGCAAAAGCATTGCAGAGGTATTGCATATATGCGCCGACGGTTTTGTGATTGATCTTGTCATTGTGGCTGTTGAGGGTATCGGATATCGTCCTGGCAGAGGTGAGGTTTGAGATATTATCCATAAGAAAATCCGCAATCCTGTCCATCAGTGCGGGATTGCGTATCCCGTATTTCTGACGGATATCCCTGATTATCAGAGTATTGAAAACTTCTGCGATATAGTCGTATTTTGCTTCACTGTCTTTATACACATAGGAGCCTGCCATGCCGCCTTCGTTCACATATTGGTCAAATGCGGCGTAAAGGTCGGTATATCCAAAGTATTTTACATACTCATCAAAAGAGAATGGGTAAACCTTTATCTCAAATGTTCTGCCTGTAAACAGCGTGGCGAGATCGGAACTGAGCAGAAATGCGTTTGAGCCCGTGATGTAGATATCGAATTTTTCTGAGGCGTGCAGGCCGTTTATTGCTTTTTCAAAGCCATGGCACATCTGTATCTCGTCTATCAGGACGAAGTTTTCCGCATCGTCCCTGAAGGCGATGTTGATATAGTCGTACAGATGCCGGTATTCTGTCAGATCATCGAAATCGGGCAGATTAAAGTTGATGTGTATGATATTCGCATTTTCTATGTTGTCATTTATATAGCTCCTGAACGCTTCAAGCAGCTTTGACTTACCGCTTCGGCGGACACCTGTTATCACCTTGATATCAGGCGTTCCTATCACGCTGATCATCTTATCCAGATAGGTTTTTCTCTCTATAAGCTTCACGGGCTCTCACGCTCCTTTGATATCCATTATAATACACCTGTTTCCCAAAATCAAGATTTTTTTGATTTTGGGAAATAGAATCCGGATGTTCGCGCTGATCGTTCCAGCGCGGTGACAGCAATACATTTTATTGAAGAAAAATCAATAAAATTTATAAAAATCGCTTGATTATTTCTGTGAAATATGTTATAATATATCAATTTAGTAAACCTGTATATATGGTTAAAATTAATCGGGGGGGGTAATATGGGCATTGATACGACTGTGCAAATTGAAAGTAAAACATTAGAATTCTACGAATTGTTTGAACAGCTGATCTCAGCTATGACAGAAACATCAAATATCAATGTTCCGCAGATAGAAGAAAAGCTGCGAGGCCTTTGCAAACTGCTGCGTATTTCAAAGGGAATAACGCGCCTGTACCGTAATTTTGCCGAAGAGGACTTAAAGCACGGCGATGTCATGAAGGTATATGATGACGGAAGGGAATGCAGGCTGGTGCATTCTGTCCGCGCTGTCACGAATATGCTCACGATCGCTGTGGTAGGGCGTATATGTCGCCCGAGGAGCCGCCCCTTACGGAGGAAGAGCTCAGAAGGGCCGACCTTGTAATGCGCTCTGTGGCGAGCTTTGTGGGACGCAACCGTCTTGCGGTCTTTGCTGAGCAGCTTGCGTTCTATGATGATCTGGGCTATCCCAATCACCGCAGCTTTATACATTATCTCAACAAGGAAAATCAGCAGAAAAGGCTCGGGGATAAGGTGGCTATGCACTATAATCTCCGCCATTTCACCATTGTCAATCAGGAAGTGGGCAGAGTTGCGGGCGATGTCATAATGCACCGCCATTTTGAGGGGTTGGAAAGGCTTATTGGTGACGACGGCTATGCGGCACATTTGGGCGGCGATAATTTTGAGCTGATGTGTGACGGCTCACTGATGGATCAGGTGCTGTCCTATCTCTCCGGAACGCCTGTGTGTTATAATGATCATACCGGTGATTTTGTGAATATTTCCTCGAGTGTCGGTGTGTACTGTATCCCTTCGGGCTTTGTGATGCACGATCAGGGCGAGATAATGGAGAAGATAATCACCTCTTCAAGAGCCGCTCAGACAGGCGGCAAGGAGCAGGTGGTGTTCTTTGACAGGTCTCTTGTGATCGACAGGGAAAAGGCTATGCGCGTTCAGCAGCTGTTCCCCGAGGCGCTCAAAAACGAAGAATTCCATGTATTCTATCAGCCCAAGGTCAATATCGCAACAGGCGAGATCTGCGGTGCAGAGGCGCTTTGCAGATGGTTCCTCGGTGACGGCATCGTTCCGCCGATGGAATTTATCCCCGCTCTGGAGGAGACCAAGGATATATGCAGGCTTGATTTCTATATGCTCGACCATGTGTGCAGGGATATCAGGCGCTGGCTGGATGGCGGTCAGAGCGTTGTGAGAGTATCGGTCAATCTTTCCCGCAAGCATATTATGGATGTTGATCTGGTCAAGAATATCACATCCATAATAGATAAGAACAATGTTCCCCACAAATATATCGAGATAGAGCTGACCGAGACCACCACCGATGTGGAATTCAGCGACTTAAAGCGCGTTGTAAGCGCCCTTCAGCAGCAGGGAATCTATACCTCCGTCGATGATTTCGGTATGGGCTATTCATCCCTCAACCTTATCCGCGCGATACCGTGGAATGTGCTCAAGGTGGACAGGAGCCTCCTTCCCGTGGAGGAGGACGGCCGCGGCAGCACGCGTAGCATAATGTTCAAGTATGTTGTGGCAATGGCACGGGCTCTGGGACTTGAGTGTGTGGCTGAAGGCGTTGAGACAAGGCTGCAGCTTGATGTTCTGCGGGAGAACAAATGCGAGCTGGCGCAGGGGTATTTCTTTGACCGCCCGCTTCCCGTTGATGAATTTGAGAAAAGACTTGATATCCACTGTTATAGGATCAGGGATGATTCCTGATATGTACAGTGCGCCGCCGCATTACGGATGTGGCGGCTTTCAGCATTGCCATTGTACCGTATAAGATCCGGCATAAAAGCATCGGGCTGAATTTTTTACGCAGCAGATCGGAAGAGCACACGTCTGAACTCCAGTCACATAGCGACATCTCGTA
>CAMHMM010000117.1 GCA_946186215.1 uncultured Ruminococcus sp.
AACGATGCTGTTTCCCACAAAAAGGCATTTGTCGAGATAATCCTCGGACAGGGTGGATGATATTTTCAGCGGATTGACCTCAGAGGTGTCCTTTCGTATCATCCCCTCATCGGAAACGGGGAATATCTGCTCTACAAGATTTTCCTGCAGCAGCGCTCCCCTGCCCTGCATGAAAAAAACAAAGCACAGCGCAAAGCTTGCAAGGATAAACAGGATGATAAACGAGATACGCAGCTTCACACGGGGCTTGTTGTTTTTTTCGTAATAGCCTTTCATGCCCTTCATCTGCCGCATCCTCCTCCGGATGATACTGTATCGACAGTGTAACCCATTCCATCCTGCATTACATATTTTACCACAACGCTTTTCAAAAATCAACCGCGCAGGGAAAGTTTAATAAAAATTGGCAAAATTCACAAGCGGGCACCCGCTGAACCGGTTTTGTGCGATAATACATATACTGCCCCTTGCCGCAGCCCGTCACTCCGTCGTGTCAAAATACGCCGTGAGGCTGTACTCCTCTGCGGGAATATCGAACCGCTCGATATACGGAACACCCTCCTTGTATATCCAGCGCTCTATATACTTCGGACAGACTGCAAAGAGCCTTTCGTTTTTAAGCCCCGTATAGGCATCATAGGAGCCTTTGAAGCACTCGCCGAACACTTTGCAGAACTCTGCATTTTCCGTTGGGTGGCTGATCTCCCTGCATTCGCCCTCTATCTGGATATTATCCGCACACAGCGCAATGAAAGGGTTTGCCCTGAGCTGACTGTATTTTCTCAGGTTTATATCGGTCTGAAAATAAAATTCGCCGTCTATCTGCACAATGCTCATCATCCGCGAAGATACCCTGTCATTTACGGATGTAGAAAGCACCATTTTTCTGCTTTTGCCGATATCGGCCAGAAGCCCGTTCAGTTTTTCCTTAAAGCTGTCCATATATTTCCTCGTTTTCAAATTTTTTTGCAGAATGAGATGATCTCTCCCCTGCGGGGCTCCACATTTTCCCTGTATTCCACCGAGCACAGCCCCATACTGCCGCAGCACTCTATCTCCAGATGGCCGTAGAAATGCTCGATGCTCTGGATTATTCTTTCACATTCTCTCATGCCGGGGCCAGTGCGCAGTGCGATGGAATACCCCTTTTTGCCGCCGCTGACGGATGCATGAGGCTCATGGGTATTGCACCAGGGCGTGCATCTGTCGATAAATGCCTTGTACTGCCCGGGAATATCCGCCCAATAGGAGGGTGAGACCGATACAATGATATCAGCGCGTTCAAACTCGTCAATGATGCGGGGGATATCATCATCCATAACACATTTTGCTGTCTTATGGCAGCTGCGGCAGCCCTTGCAGAAGCTGAAATCATAATCATCTATACAGATGCTCCGGACAGTGTATCTGCGTGACAGTTCATCCCTGACGATGCCTGCGATCTCCGCGGTCGCACCATTTCTCACGGGGCTGCAGTTGATGATAAGTGCGTTCATTGCATTTCCTCCCTGTCCGTCATTTTGCGGATATATAATCTTGTCAGACCCTCTTGGCTCTCATTCCGCACCATACACAGAAATTCCCAGCCATAGCGCTCGTAAAAGCCCGTCAGGTCGGTGACAAGATACAGTGTATCAAAGCCCGCTGATACCATATCAGCCGCAGCCATATCCAGAAGCTGCCCTGCTATACCCCTGCCCCGGTACTCCGACTCTGTCCATACCGCACACACATTCGGGAAAAGATCCTTTCTTTCGTGGAAATCATTCTGTATTATGCCCAGACCGCCGATAATGCAGTCTTTGTCAAGACACAGATACCAGCCGTATTCCGTTTCGCAGGCAAGATAGGCTTCCATGCACTCTGAATATGCTTCCTCCGGCACGCCCCAATTGTGGCTGAACCACTCTGCGGCGCTGTTTTTGAGCTGCGGCTTCTCTCTGAGAGTGATATATCTGTATCCTGTGTTTATCTTAGTTATCTTCATCGCCATTATCCATATGGTTAAAAACATAGCATTTCCGACAAATATCGGAAATGCTATGATCTGTCTTGCGGTGATCAGCCCGCGTTACACTCAGCCGAGCGTAACGGTGATCTCATTAACATCAGCAAGCTTTGCTGCGGGAATGTAGTTGCTTTCCAGCTTCTCTCCGTTGAGAACGATCTCCTTAACGCCGCTTTCAACATGAGCGGGGTTGTTGAAGGTCATGTTGAGCTTCTTGCCTCTGAATACCTTGTTTACGGTGTAGCTGTCCCAAGTGGAGGGGATAGCGGGATCTATCTTCAGGCCGTCAGCATCAGGACGCATACCGAGGATACCCTCTACGCAGCCCACCATAACGGTCGAACCTGTACCTGTGAGCCAGTGAACATGAGAGCGGCCTGCATAGGGTGAACGCTTGGACTCGGTGAACTGACCGTGAACATAGGGCTCGAGAACTCTGATCTCTGCCTTGTCGTTGAGAGTAGCAGGAGAGGATTCCTCGAAATACTGGAATGCTCTGTTGCCGTGGCCGAGGAGAGACTCTGCAAGGATAGCCCAGCCCTGTGTCTGAGAGAATATACCGCCGTTTTCCTTTGTATCGGGGTTGAAGATGTGCATGAGTGCGCCGTCGAAGAAATGATCAACATAGGGCGGTTCAAGCAGCTTGACACCGTAAGGTGTGTTGAGTATATCAAATACGCTCTGCATGGACTTTTCAGCCTGCTCCTTGGAAGCAAAGCCGGAGATAACGCCCCAGGACTGAGGATTGAGCCACATATTTGCCTCGGGATCGGACTTCTTGCCAACGATCACGCCGTCCTCGCGGATACCTCTGATAAATCTGTCCTCATCCCAGCACTTAGCCAGTGCAGCGCCCAGCTCGCCCTGTACCTTGTCGAGATATGCCACATATTCTGTGTCGTTTCTCTCCTGAGCATAGCCTCTGAGGATAGTCATTGCATAGTAGAGCTGGAATGCAACGAAGGTGGATTCGCCCTTCTTGCCCATTCTCAGGCAGTCGTTCCAGTCTGCATGGAGACCTGCGGGCATATGGTTATTGCCGAGGTGAGTCATGGAAAAGTCGATAGCACGCTTGAGATGGTCGTATACTGTGCCCTCGCCGCCGTTGGAATAGAGGATGACCTCATCAAGGAATGCCTTGTTGCCGCTTTCGCCGATATACTTGACGATAGTGGGGAAGAGCCAGAGAGCATCGTCTGCACGATAGGAGGGATGGCCTGTCTGCTTGGCGTACAGGGAGTTCTCGTCATTCTCGTCAGGGCAGGGCTCCTGTCCTGCCTTGTGGTCGAACTTAACAAGGGGAAGGCCTGCGCCGTTGTCCACCTGTGCGGAGAGCATGAAGCGGATCTTCTCAGCTGCTCTTTCGGGATCAAGGTGGATGATACCCTGGATATCCTGAACGGTATCACGGTAGCCGTAGCCGTTTCTGAGACCGCAGTAGATAAAGGATGCAGCTCTTGACCAGATAAATGTGATGAAGCACTGATATGCGTTCCATACATTGACCATGTTGTTGAAGGTATCAGAGGGTGTCTTTATGGAGAATCTGTTGAGGATCTCATGCCAGTGAGCGATAAGCTCGTCTATTTCCTTATCAGCAACGGAGCTGTCCTCATAGCGGGAGATGATCTCGTTTGCCTGAGCATTGTCACGCTGACCGAGGATGTATGTGAGCACCTTTGTTTCGCCGGGAGCCAGCTCTATCTCGGTCTGGAGAGCGCCGCAGGCATTTCCGTTGTAGTTGAGCACATTGCCGCAGTTGCCCGATTCAACGCCGATGGGATTGCCGTAGCTTCTGTAAGCGCCGATGAAGCTGTCAAGGAAGCCGCTGTATGCAGTTACCTTTGAGCCTGCAAGTCCCAGGAACCTCTCTCTGTGGTTGGAGCCTGTGGAATCCTTGCCGCTGTTGATATTGATGTGCTGGAGGATCTTGTTCTCCTCAAAGGTAGTCTGTGTGATGAACTGTGTATACTGGAGATTTACCTGATCCTGCTCATAGTTGTTCTCTGATGTGAATTCGCAGAAGCCGTATACGGAAAGCTTTCTGGGCTTATCGGATACATTGGTGATCTTTGCGTTCCAAACCTCATAGGTCTTTCCCAGAGGAACATAATATGTCACCTCGGACTTGATCTGAGAATACTCAGCGCTGATCACGGTGTATGCAGTACCGTGGCGGCACTCGCTCTTGTACTTGTCAAGGGGCTTGCCAACAGGCTGCCATGAAGCAGACCAGTAGTCGCCGTCTGCATTATCGCGGATATACACATATCTGCCGGGAAGTGCGATATTTGTGTTGAAGCGGTAACGGATTATCCTTCCGTTAGCGCCGGACTTTACAAAGCTGTAGCCGCCTGCGTTGTTGGAAATGATAGCACCGTATTCGGGATCACCGAGATAATTTGCCCAGGGTGCCGGAGTGTCGGGCCGTGTGATGACATATTCCTTCTTTTCAAGGTCAAAATGTCCGTAATTCATGATGATACGCTCCTTTTCACTGAATACCGCAGCACGGCGAAGCGTGCCTGATGCGGATCCCCGTATGAAAATGTTTTCAGGGATATACACAATTAATGTCAATGATAATTTGTGTAATTTTGCTACACGCATTATTCTCTATTATAGCATTTTTATATACATCTTTCAAGGCGTTTGGCAAATTTAATATTTTATACACAAATATATACTCTGTAAAAACCGATATCGGATAACATCCGCGGGGGACATTATCCGATATCGGCTGTAAAGGAGAGTATATCAAAAACAAAGTAACTGTCATGTTTTTTCGGGAGGCTGCCGGTCTTCACCGAAGGGCGGCTTGCCGCCGCCAAAGCCTCCGAAACCGCCAAATCCGCCGAAACCTGCGGGGCCAGTGACCGCATTGCCGTTTTCATCCGTGGCGGTGATCCCCGACAGGGTGATATCAGCTTTCTTAGTGCCGTTTATGCTCAGTGTATATGTATCGCCGTCCCTGAGCCCGCCGCCTGTAAAGGTGAGAAATGCAGCATCTCTTCTTGCGGTGTAGCTAAACAGCGTCTTTCCGCCGACTGTTATGTCGATAACCGTGCCCTCTTTCTGAGGTGTGGTAAAGTATACAGCCGCCGCACCCTCTGCTGCGGAAGAGAATGTCTGTGCCATTCCCGACGAACCGCCTGCGATGACCGTACCGCCCGTAACATCGAATTTCCCGTCATAATCCAGCGGCGCATTCATATCGGATGCCGTACCGTATACGATGACCGTACCGCCCGACACAGCGATATTTCCGTTGGAATCTATCCCGTCGCCTGTGGAATCAACCGTGAGCTTTCCGCCTGTGACACTCAGGAGCACATTCGGGTTTGCCTGCATGAATCCGCCGCCTGTGCCGTCAGCAGCATTAACGCCGTCATCATCCGCAGTAATATCCCATTCGCCGCCGTTAAAGCTTATTTTTCCGCCCTCAAGCCCCTCATGGGATTTACTTATGATGCCGATGCCGCTGTTTATTTCAAGCGCCGTCCCTGCATGGATGCCGTCGTCGCCGCACTTTATATCGAAGCTGCCGCCGTTTATGATCACATCCCCGTCGGAATGGAGCGCATCATCCATGGAATCTATGGATATTTCACCACTCTGAACGGTTATGGACGCAGCCGCTCTTATAGCCTTTGCAGATTTGGAATTGCTGTCATCAAGGTCACTCTGCATATCGGACATCTGTCCGCCGAACTGAGGAGGCTCGCCGTTCTGCATATCAGGCATCTGTCCACCGAACTGAGGCGGTTCACCGTTCTGGAAATTGGGCATTTGTCCGCCGAATTGAGGAGAGTTGCCGTTCTGCATATCAGGCATCTGCCCGTCAAACTTGGGAGGTTCACCGCCCTGCATATCTGGCATCTGCCCGTCAAACTTGGGAGGTTCACCGCCCTGAAAATCGGACATTTGTCCGCCGAATTGAGGAGGCTCGCCGTTCTGGAAATCGGGCATCTGTCCGCCGAACTGAGGGAACCCGCCGCCGAAGCCCTCAAATTCATTATGTGCCGGTGCATTCGCCGAGCCGCCGCCTGTGATGATATCCAGCGCTGCGCTGCGAAGCATCTGATATTCCCGATCTGCCA
>CAMHMM010000118.1 GCA_946186215.1 uncultured Ruminococcus sp.
CACTGAAATTCTGAGCTGTCGTAAAATGCAGGCAAACTGCAAAACCATTATAAAATACATAGAGAGAAAATTATGAAGATTACATCATTCAATCCGGTAATAATGAGTGTAAAATCTGACGATATCGTAGCACTTTTTTAAGAAATGGGCTTTACGAGAAAGCATCTGACAAAGTTTGAGGGACTTGATTCATACTGCGTAAACATGGATTACAATGACAGTTTTCGCGTTGATGTTTCTCAGGTGAAGACTCTGCCGCATGAAAACCGAGACCTTATGTCCATAAGGATAAATGTTGACGATTTCGACGAAGCTTATGAGTTCTTTATTGCACATGGATTCAAAACACCCATGCGTGATGAAGGGATCAACACCAACAAGTCAAAGGGCGTTCTGATGCTTTCGCCGTCAGGATTTTTAGTAAATATCGTCAAGCATATCAAGTGATCGTATAAAACCATAACAGGAGGTAAACTATGAAAATCACAACTTTTAACCCGGCTATTATTACAAAAGAAGCGGAATCAACAATGAAAGTCTTCGAGGAACTGGGCTTTGAGCAGACCCACAACAAGGCGGAAAATACCGATGTGGAGTTTTCGGCTCACAGAATGAAGAATGAAGGCGGATTCCATGTAGATGTTGTTGAGGTACCTGTTATTCCGCAGACATATACCTGCATCAGAATAAATGTTGATAATTATGAGGAAGCTTATGATTTCTTTATGTCCAGGGGATTCAGAGAAGCAAGAGGCTTTGCTCCGAGCACTACCAAGAGCAGCAAATATGCGTATCTTGTTTCTCCGTCGGGTTTCATTATAGATATCTGCGAACATATCAAGAAAAAGTAAACAGATACGAATATCGTACAGGCTGAAGACAAAAACAGCATTACAGGAGGGAAACCATGAAGATAACAACATTTAACCCGCTTATAATCACTAAGGATCCTGAATCCGCAATAAAAGTTTTTGAAGAGCTCGGATTCAAAAGACATCATACAAAGAAAGACATCGGAGATACCCAGACTACAGATGTCCGTATGAAGGATGAAAACGGATTCTATGTTGATGTTGCTGCTGGTGAAGGCGAATGGACGATGATCCGGATAAATGTTGACAACTTTGATGAAGCGATCGAGTTCCTGACAGCACACGGCTTCAGAAAGCCGAGACACGAAAGAGCAAGTCAGACTGTTGATACAGGGTCCTCAAGGTTTACCATGATGGTTTCTCCTTCCGGATTTATAGTTGCAGTTTCGCAGCATATAAAAAATAACGACTGACGGTGAGGAGCTTCTGATATGAAAATCACGACTTTTGACCCGATGATAGCAACGAAGGATGCCGAGGCTGTGATCCGCCTGTTTGAAAAGCTCGGATTTGAGAAAAAGCATGATGTCACAGCCAACGACGGTGAGAAGGATGTTCGCCGCGTTCGCATGAAGGACTCAAACGGATTTCATCTGGATATCGCGCAGATAAGTGACATTCCGCGGGATATCTCACTTATCCGTATGAATGTGGATAATTTTGATGAAGCGTATGATTTCCTGACAAGTAAGGGCTTCATAAACACCAAGGGAGACAGCAAGGTCGAGACAAGAACCAATGTTTCCGCGATACTCGCCTCCCCTTCCGGATTTC
The DNA here is from genome assembly GCA_946186215.1 of uncultured Ruminococcus sp. Lineage (GTDB taxonomy): Bacteria > Bacillota > Clostridia > Oscillospirales > Ruminococcaceae > Huintestinicola. The sequence goes on from CAMHMM010000118.1 coordinate 1,647, forward strand.
TGATAAACCTTGTTGAACATTTCAAGGAATAAGGAGAAACGACCTATGAAGATCACAGCATTCAATCCTCAGATCGTCTCCAAGGATCCGGAACCGGTCGTAAGCCTGTTTGAAGAGCTTGGTTTTGAGAAGCGTCATATCAAAAAGAATATCGGCGACATTGGCGTTACTGATATACGCATGAAGGATCCCAACGGATTTTACCTCGATGTTTCTCATGTGGATCTCGGTCAGCCTATAGACGCGGTCACTATTCGCATGAATGTTGACAACTTTGACGAAGCGTATCAGTTTTTTCTTTCACATGGATTTGTGAACGCTTTCGGAGATCATATCGCCGAGACCGGGTCGTCCAGAAATGTTTTAATGGCTTCGCCGTCAGGACTGAAGATAACGCTTATCCAGCACATCAAGAAATAACAATAGGCGAAAACGATGTTACCGCTGTTCAGATGCGCAGCGCCGACGGCTTCAAGATTGATATCTCGCAGTTCGGGGCTCTTCCGGTGGAGAGTCTGGTATCTATCCGAATGAATGTCGATAATTTCGATGAAACATACGATCTGCTTATCAAGCGCGGATTCAGGAACTTTTACGGTGATAAGACGGCGGATACACTTTCTGCGAAGTCGGCTGTTATGATATCGCCGTCAGGCTTCACTATAAATATTGTCAAGCATATCAAGTGACCCGAGCGACCGACAACAGGTACAAACCGCAGATCCCTGCGGATAAAGCAATATAATCATCATTCATGAAAGGACAAAATACTATGAAGATCACAACATTCAATCCGCTAATTGTCACAAAAGACTCGGAAGCAGTTATAAAGCTGTATGAAGAGCTTGGCTTTGAAAGACGACACACCATAACGGTGCAGAGCAACGGAAAGGACATCACGAGTGTGCGTATGAAAGACGCAAACGGCTTCTATGTTGATGTTTCGCAGGTCGACGGACTTCCGCAGGATATGACACTTATCAGAATGAATGTGGATAATTTCGACGAGGCATACAAGTTCCTGACCGACAGAGGCTTCAGAAACTCAAAGGCTGACGATAAGACAGTTGACACAGCGTCAAACAAGTCCGCGATGATGATATCACCGTCCGGTTTTGCATTCGATCTTTGTCAGCATATCAAAAATCATGACTAATAAGGAGACAACACCATGAAAATCACAACATTCAACCCCATGATCGTAACAAATGATGCCGAGAATGTTATCAAGCTCTTTGAGGATCTCGGATTTGAGCGCCGCCACATGAAGACCGGTATCAACGACAGCGATATTTCCAGCGTTCGTATGAGATACACGGGCGAAGACGGAAAGATATTCCATGTTGATATAGCTTCAGCTCCCGTTCCGAAGGACATCACAACGATTCGTATGAATATAAGCGATTTCGACGAGACATACAGCTTCCTCGAAGATAAGGGCTTCAAGAACGCACAGGGCGATAAGGTCACCGAAACGGGCTCGTCCAAATCCACTATGATGATCTCGCCGACCGGCTTCTCTATCAATATTACAGAGCATATCAAGAATCATGACTGATAAGGAGGAAACGCTATGAAAATCACATCGTTTAACCCGTCGATAATGACAAAGGATTCTGAATCGGTCATAAAGCTTTTTGAGGAACTCGGCTTTGAGCGCAGCCACACTAAAACAGGTGTCAGCGAAGAGGATGTTTCGGTCATTCGCATGAAGAATGAGAACGGATTTCAGCTTGATATTGTTCAGAACGATAATGTGACCCGCGATCAGTCGGCTATCAGAATGAATGTCGATGATTTTGATGAATCTTATGAAATGCTGACTGCCCGCGGATTCAAGAACAAGCACGACAGTATCACAGAGACCGGCTCTTCAAGATCGGCTGTAATGATCTCGCCGTCCGGATTTGAAATTGCTGTTATCAAACACATCAAAAAGGAAAATGAATAATATGAAGATAACAACATTTGACCCGATCATCATTACAAAAAAAGGCGATGATGTCGTAGAGCTGTTTCAGTCGCTCGGATTTGAGAAAACTCACGCTCCCGTAACTGAAACCGAGAACGGTGATGTTCAGAGCTACCGTATGAAGCACACGGACGGCGGCTATCATGTCGATGTGGCATACTCTAAGCATAATCTTCCGTGCGACAAGACCTACATAAGAATGAATGTCGATAATTTCCAGGAAGCGTATGATATCCTGGTAAAGCACGGCTTCAAGAATGTGAAGGGCGACGGCAATACTCTCGAGACAAATCACGCCGTTGAAGCTACTATGATTTCGCCTTCGGGATTCATTATTGCACTCGTACATCATATCAAGCAGTGACTTAATTCGGAATATCTTATATATAAGGAGAACAGATTATGCAGATCACAACATTTAACCCCATGATACTTTCCAAGAATGCCGATGAGATAATCAAGCTCTTTGAGGAACTCGGATTTGAAAGAACACATCAGGTAAATAACATTGACTCCCAGGACATCACAAGCACACGCATGAAGAACGCCGAAGGATTCCATGTTGACATAGCGCGTGTAGAGTCTTTGCCGCAGGATATGACGACAATGCGTATGAATGTCCGCGATTTTGATGAGGCTTACAAATTCCTGATCGATCACGGCTTTGTAAATCCCACCGGCGACCATGTCGTCGAATCCGCTCATGCGAAATCCACTCTGCTCTTCTCGCCCTCCGGCTTCTCTATCCAGCTTACTCAGCACATCAGAAAAGAAGACAGATGATCTTCACGGATAAAAGTATATTTCCGTAAGAAACAGAGATCGATCCAAGCAAATGATCTGCGCCGTATCCTGATCTTCGGGCTTCCTGAAATCAGCGGCGCAGTATTTTATTTGCAGATCGGTAGCGCCCTTAATAACATTATGTCATAAACGATAGGGCTCAAAATTGTCCTATGGATATTTTGAGCCGTGCGCAGTAAAGGAGGAATATCATGTCAGATGAATTAAACCTCGAAAAGCTCAGAGAAGAAGTCAACCCTGTATTCAGCACAGCGCAGGCGTGTATGCTGCAGCTTGCTAAGCATGGAGACGCTGATTTCATCAAGCTTCGGGATGCACTCGGATTAGATGAAGGCAGTGCAGATTTCAAATCCGGCGGCGGCGATTCTCTTCCGCCCGAGACGCGTGAAGCTTTTTCGCTGGCGCTTCCTGTTCTGTCAGCGATGGTAGAAGGAAGGTTTTATGCGTCAAACAATTATATCATCGCTTCCGGTGCTAAACAGGTGCTTGATCTTCCCAGCGGATATACCGCAAGGGGCATCAAGCTTTCAAACAGCGGGATAAAATACTTCGGTGTCGATCTTCCGGCTGTCATTGATGTAATGAAGCCTGCCGTGGAAAAGATCATCGGAGAAAATGAAAATATCAGTTACTGTGCAGTCGATGCGACTAACTATGCTTCATTGAGAAAAGCTCTTGAATCAGCAGATGGAGAACTGTTTATCACTACCGAGGGCCTGCTGATGTATTTCACTCAGTCCGAGTTGGAGACAGTGTTCGGAAATATCAGAAAGCTGCTGCTTGAATTCGGCGGAAAATGGGTAACTATGGATAACGATCTCGATGATTCACAGGCAAAGACGCTGAAGGTCGTTCTTGCGGATATGCCTGCGGAAAAATGTGATCAGATCGCGCGTGTTGCAGCGGGTATAGTCTCTAAGACCACACTCGCAAACAATTCGTTTTTTGACAAGGACAAGGAGAAGATCAAAAAGTTCGTTTCGGACATGGGCTTCGATCTTGAGATCGTACCTATCAGGCAGTATATGCCCGAACAGCTTGCGGCATTCAGTAAGTTCCCCGAGGATATACGCATCAAGGCTACTGAGGCACTCAGTTCGTGCAATTTCTGGGTAATGACACCCAAAAGCAGCACCTTCGACAAGTTTGAGTGCAATGAAGATAATTTCAAAGCGGATGTAAAGCTGTCTGACGACACTCTGGTAGTTACACTCACAGGCCGTCTCGACACTATCAGCTCCCCGAATCTGCTTGCTCTTTACAAGGATGCTGCAGCAAAGGGAAATATCACAAGCATCTGTATTGATATGAAAAATCTGGAATATGTTTCATCAGCAGGTCTGCGAGTGCTTCTCATAATGAGAAAAGCACTTGGGGACAGTTCAGATTTCGGCCTTATCAATATAAGTGATACGGTCAGGGATATCATTGAAATGACCGGATTTGACAGTATCTTTTGCTGATAGCTGACTGGAATTACTGACATATATTCCTTATATTTTCATTTCCGGGGTTATTGATCGTATACATCCCGGAAATGAAAATATTTGCGTTTTTTACTGGTTAGCTGAGAGCATTTTGCCGACTATTGAATAAACTTATGTATATAGAAATCACAGTGATCCTGATTTTAGGAGAGGTATATA
>CAMHMM010000119.1 GCA_946186215.1 uncultured Ruminococcus sp.
ACTTGAAGCCATAGATGGAGTAGATTCCGCACAGGTAAGCTTTTCCTCAGGCACGGCAGTAGTCACCCTTTCATCGGATGTGGACGATGCTGTACTCAGAAAGGCAGTTGAGGCCAAGGATTATACGGTCAAAAGCATCAGCTGAACCAACCTTACGGACTCAATGAATAAAACATATTGATCTTTTTCCTATGCTCTCCCTGCCAGCGGCGTGGAGAGCATTTTTAATGCCGTGGGTAACTGCGGCGTTTCACTAAGTGTAAAAATAACAGCAGATATAAAAGCTCCGAGCTACAAACGACCGTTTCCTTTCAAAATAGCATACGGGTAACAGCGGGCTTTGCCTGAGTGAAAATAATAGCAGGCATGAAAGCTCCGAGCCACTGTTGAAAGGTTACCCACAAATGAAAGAACGGGTAGCTGTCGGCCTTGCCGACCGGGTAACAGCATATGCAACAAAACCCGGTAAGAAAATATGTTAATTTAACCTATTGTAAATCTGCTACAAATATGTTAAAATTATAAGGCTGTTGTGTCTTATTCCTGCAGCAGTTTCCGCGATACCCATGACTGATCCCCTGTCAGCCGCCGGACAGAATAAAACGGCTGATGATCCCTGAAAAGGAGATAGAATGAGCATAAAAACACGGATTATCCGCATAGCAGGCGGCCTTGTACTCACAGCGGCGGCTTATGTCCTGTTTCTCAACCCCCACAGCATCTCGGTAGGCGGCATGACTGGACTCTGCGTTCTTCTCAACCGCTTTCTGAATATACCGAACACCATATCCCTTGCAGCACTCAACCTTTTCCTCTTCATTTACGGCTGGAAGGTAAAGGGCAGCGCATTCACGCTGCGCTCCGTCGGTGCAATGCTCGCACTCGGGCTGCTGCTCGACCTGCCCTACCCCGAGATCACTCCCATATTCGGCAGAGCGTTCTCCATGGTGATAGGATCCTGTCTTTCGGGCGTGGGCTACGGCCTGATCCGCAGAAACGAGCACGGGCGGCGCAGATCAGCTCGGCATCATCGTAAACACAAAGCTCCCCCGCCTTTCGGTGGGAATGGTGATGAATATATTCGATGCATTCGTTGTCACGATAGATTCGTTCCTCACCGGCAACTGGCTTTTTTCCGCAGTGGCAGTGCTTCTGTGCAATACCTTCATAGATATGACCGACTGCGCCGTAAACAAGAAGGGACTTCCCGCATGGCTCTACACTCCGGTACAGCGTGTGCTCGGAAAGATAACCATCCCGCCGGAAACATTTGAACCGGTTTTTGCAAAACTGTCCGATTAAACGGGCCCAGATACACTCAGGCTGATCATTTTTTACAATGATCGGCCTTTTTTTGAATTTACGCAGGAAAAGGCTTGCAAAATCAAATCCGATGTGCTATACTGGAAGTTGATATTTCTCAAAGGAGTTGATCTAATGGAGCTTGATATGGTCAGGTACCTTTCAAAGCTTGCAAAGCTTGATTTCACCGACGAGGAGCTTGAACAGGCTGTCGGCGATATGACAAGCATTATAGGGATCATGGATACAATAAAGGACATCGATATAACATACGACCCCTACAAGGATAATCATAATGTATATCTTGAGGATCTCAGAAAAGACGAACCCATGCCGTCTCTGCCCACAGATAAGCTGCTCCAGAACGCAGTTAATCAGGACGGCTGCTTTGTTGTCCCCAAGGTAGTGGAATAAACCGCAGAAAGGAATTGCAATATGGTTGAACTTACTATTACAGAGCTCAGAAAAAAGCTCGACAGCAAGGAAATATCTGCGGCAGAGCTTACACAGGCATATCTTGACAGGATAGATGCCGTAGACGGAAAGCTCGAAAGCTATATCACCGTAACACCCGAAAAGGCACTTGCAGCAGCCGAAAAGGCTCAGAAGTCCATAGACGAGGGCAATGCCACTCCCCTGTGCGGCATACCCATGGCGATAAAGGACAATATCTGCACCGAGGGCGTTCTCACCACAGCTTCCTCAAGGATGCTTGAAAACTTTATCCCGCCCTACAATGCGACCGTTATGGAAAAGCTCGACAACGCAGGCGCGGTAACACTGGGCAAGGTGTCCATGGATGAATTTGCTATGGGCGGTTCCACACAGACATCGTATTTCAAGAAGACTAAGAACCCCTTTGATCTTTCAAGAGTTCCCGGCGGCTCCTCAGGCGGCTCTGCTGCTGCGGTAGGTGCCGATCTCTGTGCTGCGGCACTCGGCTCTGATACGGGCGGATCCATCAGACAGCCTGCTGCATTCTGCGGCGTGACAGGCCTCAAGCCCACCTACGGCAGAGTTTCAAGATACGGCCTTATCGCATTCGCAAGCTCCCTTGACCAGATAGGCCCCGTTGCAAGAAGCGCTGAGGACTGCGCTCTGATACTCAATACCATCGCGGGCTACGACTTCCACGACGGCACAGTATCCAAGCTTCCCGTCCCCGACTTCACAGAGAAGATCGGCATGGATATGAAGGGAATAAAGATCGGCGTTGTTTCCGACTTCTTCGCTGAGGGCGTTGATGATGAGGTAAGACAGAGCGTTCTTTCCGCTATTGATTCCTACAAGGCAATGGGTGCTGAGATAATCGAATGCTCCATGCCCTCACTCAAATACGCTATCGCCGCATATTATCTTATCTCCTCCGCTGAGGCATCCTCCAACCTTGCAAGATATGACGGCATCAAATACGGCCACAGAGCAGATGTTGCAGGCAGCTACAGCGACCTTATCGTTGCTTCAAGAAGCGAAGGCTTCGGCGACGAGGTAAAGAGAAGGATACTTCTCGGCAACTACGCTCTGAGCTCGGGCTACTATGATGCATACTACGGCAAGGCAATGGGACTCAAGCAGAAGATCAGAGAGGAATACGCACATATCTTTGAAAAGTGCGACCTTATAATCACTCCCACTGCGCCCACTGTTGCATACGGCACAAACGAGAACATAGACGATCCCAAGAAGATGTATCAGGCTGATTTCTGCACTGTTACGGTAAATATCGCCTCCCTGCCCGCTATCTCCACTCCCTGCGGCTACAACAAGGACGGTATGCCCATAGGTATGTCCGTAGTCGGAAAGATGTGGGATGAATCACTGGTCATCGGTGCGGCAGATGCATTTGAAAAGAATTTCGCCCGTCAGGGCGCAAAGCTGTAAGGAGGCAGAATAATGTCAGTTTCAGATTATATCCCCGTAATAGGACTTGAAATACATTCCGAGCTCCTTACAAAGTCAAAGGTGTTCTGCACCTGCTCCGCAGAATTCGGCGGCGAGAAAAACACCCGCTGCTGCCCTGTCTGCTCAGGTCTCCCCGGAACACTCCCCATAATCAACCAGACCGCCGTTGAATACGCTATCAAGGCAGGCTATGCACTCGGCTGTGAGATAAGCAAGTTCTCCGTATGGGACAGAAAGAACTACTTCTATCCCGACCTTCCGAAGGCATACCAGATATCAGAGCTTTACTATCCCATCTGTCTTGAAGGTGCAGTTCCCATCGAATATGAGGAAAACGGCGAAAAGAAAACCAAGACCATCAGGATAAACCACATCCACCTTGAAGAGGATGCAGGAAAGCTTGTTCATGATGATCTCAACGGTGTTTCCCTGTGTGACTACAACCGCTGCGGTGTGCCCCTTGTCGAGATCGTTACCGAGCCCGATATGCGCTCCCCCGAGGAAGCAAGGACACTCGTGGAGACCATCGCTCTCCTGCTCCAGTACGCAGGCGTTTCCGACTGCAAGATGGAGGAGGGCTCTATCCGCGCCGATGTAAATATCTCCCTTATGCCCAAGGGCGCGACCGAATTCGGAACAAGAGCCGAGATCAAGAATGTAAACTCCCTTAAATCCATTTACCGCACCATCGAGTACGAGATAAAGAGACAGGCACAGATCCTCGACAGAGGCGGCAAGGTGATCCAGGAAACACGCCGCTTCGACGCAAACAAGGGCGAAACAAAATCCATGCGTACCAAAGAGGATGCACACGACTACAAATACTTCCCCGATCCCGATATCCTGCAGGTAAATCTCCGCGATGAGGATCTTGAGCGCATAAAGGCATCACTGCCCGAAATGCCCAAGGAGAGAACAGCCAAGTATATCGGCATGGGCATCCCCGAAAAGGAAGCAAAGATCATCGTTTCCGACAAGCTGATCTCCGACTTCTTTGAGGATACCCTCAAGGCATACAACAACCCCAAATCCCTCGTGAACTTCATAAACGGCGAGATCATGCGCCGCATCAACTTAGGCGAGATAGACATGACCGCGCCCGCATTCGATGCAGTAAATGTTGCAAAGCTCGTTGAGATGTCCGACACGGAAAAGGTCTCCAAGAACGATGCCAAAGAAATATTCCGCGAAATGGCAGAAAAGGGCGGCAACCCTGAGGAGATCGCAAAGAACAGGGGTATGCTCATCGTCACCGATACATCAAAGGTGCTTGAGGTCATCGAAAGCGTTATCGCTGCCAATGAAAAGGCTGTTAATCAGTACAAGAGCGGCGATGTAAAGGTATTCGGCTTCCTTATGGGACAGTGCAGCAAGAGCCTGAGAGGTGCTGCTACACCCAAGGTGATAAAGGAAGAACTTGAAAAGAAGCTCGCAAGCCTGTAAAAACGGCTTATACTATCTATCCGGTACTCCACTGATAAAGGCGCATTGATTATGAGCGAAAACGGACAAAGCATCGTTTCGGTGCTTGAAAACAGAATGAGCAAAATGTCCAAGGGACATAAAAAGATCGCCGCATATATGATCGAGCATTACGACAAGGCGGCGTTCATGACCGCATCAAAGCTGGGCTCTGTGGTCGGTGTCAGCGAATCCACGGTAGTGCGCTTTGCCGCTGAGATGGGCTATGAGGGCTACCCTGAGATGCAAAGAGCGCTCAGAGGCTTTACAAGCAGCCGTCTGACATCCATCCAGAGAATGGATGTGATGAACGACCACCTGAGCGGCGAGGATATCCTGTCAAGGATACTGAGCTTTGATATAGAGCAGATACGCCGCACCCTCGAGGAGATCAACCGTGATGAATTCGAGCGCACTGTAGACGAGCTGGTGGCGGCGAAGAGCATATATGTCATCGGTGCCCGCTCTGCAGCGGTGCTGGCAAGATTTATCGTGTTCTACTTCAATATCATGGTGGAAAACTGCAAGATAGTCCACACCACCAGTACAAGTGAAATGTTTGAGCAGATACTCGGTATCGGCGAGGGAGATATCATGATAGGTGTTTCCTTCCCGCGCTATTCCAAGCACACCGTAAAGGCATTCAGATATGCCCACGAACGGGGAGCAAAGGTAATAGCCATAACCGACAGCGAGAGCTCTCCCCTTGCAAAATACGCCGATCACCTGCTCACAGCCCACAGCGACATGGCCTCCTTTGCGGATTCTCTTGTGGCTCCGATGAGCCTTATCAACGCGCTTATCTGCGCGGTGGGGATGCGCAAGAAGGATTATGTGGAAAACAATTTCAAGACGCTCGAAAAGATCTGGGACAAATACGAGGTCTTTGAGAAAAACGACGATCAGGACTACGATCTGCCCGACAGGGATCTGCCTGATATAGATATCTGATGCTGTCTTGTCAAAGTGACTGCACAAAAGGGACTAACGGTTCTGCCGCAAAGTCCCTTTAACTGTTAATGCCGTTATGAGGTATATATGAAAAAATTACTCGGTTACCTGAAGGAATATACGCTTGAAAGCATTGCAGGGCCTCTTTTCAAAATGACGGAGGCACTGCTCGAGCTTTTTGTGCCGCTGGTAGTGGCGGATATCATCGACAACGGTATAGCCCTTGACGATACGGACTATATCGTAAAAAAATGCCTGCTGCTGGGATTGCTGTCACTGGTGGGCTTCGGCTTTTCAGTGACGGCCCAGTATTTTGCCGCAAAGGCATCCGTTGGCTTTACAGGCAAGCTTCGCCATGCAGTGTTTGAAAAGAT
>CAMHMM010000120.1 GCA_946186215.1 uncultured Ruminococcus sp.
GGCGGACAAAGTCCGCGGCTGCCCGCGCTCTCATTTGAGCTGAGACGCTCATTTGCAGCCCGAAACTCTCATTTTCACATAGAGTGAGCAGAAAAAAAGCAACACCTCACGGAAGCAATTCCGGCTTCCGCGAAGTGTTGCTTTGTGCGCTATGCACACACATAAAACTTCTGAAGCGATTTCATTTGTGCATACTCACAATATTAAAGTGCCGCTTTAAATAATTATTGACACGCTTTAATTCTTATGCTATACTAAGATCGTCAGCTGATATAAACTTTAAATATTTAAATCGAAGCTTTAAAAGGAGATGCTGTTATGAACAACATATTATCCGAGAAACTCAAGAAGCGTACCTTTATCGACACTGTCCTGAGCTGTTTCTTCTGTATTGCCGCACTTGTGTGTGCTATATGCCAGTTTATAGGCTATGTCGGCCACCAAAGCGCGAAGGAATATCTTACCAACAGCCTTTACGCTCTCGTTATTTTTGCCGAGCTGGGGCTCCTCGCCCTGATACTGCTCGAAATACGCAAGACAGGCAAGCCTTTTTCAAAGAAGATAATAACAAAGCTGCGGATCATGGCGATCATCCTGTTCGCCGGCGGACTTATCCCCTCCTGCGCGACCACACCGCTCTCAGACAATGAACTCAGCTTATCGGTATCCTTTGATATGCATAACCTGCTTATAATCGGAATAGGTATAATTGTCGGAATAATATCTGAGGTCTTCGTCTACGGGTTCAGTCTCCAGCAGGACAACGACCTTATTGCGTAAAGGCGGTGCGGAATGGCTATAATAATCAGACTGGACAAAATGATGGCTGACCGCAAGATGTCGCTCAACGAGCTTGCCGAAAGGGTGGGAATGACCAATGTGAACCTTTCCAACCTGAAAAACAGCAAGATGAAGGGCATACGCTTCGAGACCATGAACGCTATATGCGAAGCGCTCGAATGTCAGCCGGGTGATCTTTTTGAATATGTGAAAGAATAAGCAGGCGGCGCAACGCCGCTGTTACCCGGCAGGCAGAGCCTGCACCCTCCCGCGCTTTCATTTGAATGGTAACTCTAATTTGCAGCCCGAAACTCTCATTTTCACATAGAGTGAGTTTGAATATCGGCAGAGCTTGCACCCACCCGTTCTCTCATTTGCGGGTAACTCTCGTTTGTGGCTCGGAGCTTTCATTTCTGCTTAAAGTGGAAAAGCCTCCCTCGGGGAGGGAGGTGCCGGACACAGTGAGGCGGAGGGGTGTTCACGCACAATACGACGGTAACAGTTTTACTTTTTAAAGTTTCGTGCTGCAAATGAGCGTTACTATTCAAATGAAAGTGCGGGTAGCTGTCGGCCTTGCCGACCGGTAGCCTGTTGTCCGAACCGGCTTATTTGCAGCGAGTCAAAGGGGATGAAACACCAGGGGGACGGAGTGACTATTTGAAATGACGACATTATCTGTGCGCCGTCCCTCTTCGTTTCTCCCCTTTGTATCCCCTTTTCCCCACTCTGATGTTGATTTGCTTCCCGTTTGGACACCGTTTATAACCCGCTCAAGTTTTTGTGCACACTAAATTCTGCACTCGCTCAAGTGAGTTTTGTGGGAACGGTCGCCGATGCATGACTGCTTCCTGTCTGATGTGTCTCGCCCTGTCATTTGGTCAGTCACCTGCTCTCATATTCGTCAAACTCTCATATTAGTTTGTCCAACAGAAAAAACTCGCCCTATTGCGGTAGTGGAGTATATTAAAGTTCCGAGCTACAAATGAACGACTCCACACAAAATAGAGTACGGGAGAGTGCAGGCTCTGCCTGCCTTGCCGACCGGGTAACAGCGGCGTTGCGCCGCCGCCTGTCGGTCTTTATTTATTTCGTCCTGATCTCAATATCCCCCGTGACGGTTTTTATCTTAACGCTCCTGCTGCCGTCCCCGACGATGCATTTCCCCTTAGTGTCAATGTGCTCCAGACCGCATTCGATCTTTCCGGTGACTGCCGAAAGCTCGGCGGTGAACCCCGGCTTTTCGGGAAGCCTTGCCGTAACGCGGCCGTTGGTCGCCGAAGCCTTCACGCTGCCAAAATCATCCGCAGCAATGGCGATCACGCCGGTAACGGCATTTGCCCTGATATCCTTCACAGCCGTTACATTTATATCGATATCTCCCGTAACAGCCTTCGCAGAAAGCTCTTCTGCGCTGTCGGCGGAAACATTGACAGCACCTGTTGTGGTGTCAAGATCAAGCTGCTTCCATGTGCCGCCGTTTATCCTTATGGCACCTGTAGTATTGTCGATGTCAGCATTTTCGGGCTGTGCGCTTCTGGGGAGAGTTATCACAAGGTCTTTATTGAGACCGCTTTTAAGGTGAGCGCCCGATCTTGCGTACTTGACAGAGAGCGTGTCCCCGTCAACTCTCCAGTGCAGCTGCAGACCGCTGCTGATCTGGCGGGATGCGGTCTCCTTTACGAGGATGGTCTTTTCATCGTGATATTCCACGCTCACAGAACCGCTTATCCAGTCTATGTCAAGGTTGTTTATCTTATCATTGATGACCGCGTCTCCTGCGGTGTATTTCTCGCTCTGAGCGTAGTTGTAAGTGCTGAAATCCCATATGAAGTTAAAGGGGGAAAATCCCTGCACGGCGTAGACGGTCGCACCAAGTGCGGCAGCACCGAGCAAAAACATGAATATCGTTACCAGAATGTGTCTCATAATTATTCCTTTCAGCGGACAAAACCCGCGTTTTGATTTTCTTATCCTGTTATCTTTTCTTTTTTCTTAAAACCTCGGTCGCTGCGAAGATGATGCCTGCGACACATCCCAGACCGAGAACAGCGGCAATCCTCCCTGCGTTGAGGGTGACATTTATCGCTGTCATCATATTGAGAAACAGCGCGATATCCACAGCTATGACTACCAGTGCCTTGTTGCTGCCCTCAGCGAACTCGCGTATCGGTTTAGCATTTATCAGAAACGGGAGGAAAATAACGAACAGACCGAATATGGATGCGCTCGATGCGATCCAGAACCAGTGACCGTGTACTGCCGAACATATCACCCTGAGCAGTATCGTAAGGCTTCCGCAGAATGAGCAGAATGTCCAGAAAGCATTGTTGCTGGGCGCGAATATGGGAACGAGTATCAGCGATGCAGCCACCAACAGCGACGCAAGAACGATAAAGAACCAGCCGAAGCCGCCGCCTGCGGCAAAGTTGAGTATCAGGCACGCCAGCACGGGTATCAGGAACACTCCCGAGACCGCACCGCCCACCTTTGCGGACTGTCTTCTGAATTCACGCGCCCCGTATTCCAGAACGCCGCTGCGCTCTGTGCGCAGGTCATTTTCTATCTCATTATTCCTGAGTATCTCCAGCATATGCGCGCACTCGCTGCACTCGGCAAGATGCTCTTCCACCAGTTTTGCGCTTTCAGCACTGCAGGCGCTGTCAGCATAGAGCGGCAGGAGATCCTGTATTATATCACAATGTGTTTTCATTGTATGTCCATCCTTTCCTGTAATCTGAGCCTTGCACGGTGATATGTGACACGCGCCCAGTTCTCGGTCTTTGTGAATATGAGCCCGATTTCCTTAAAGCTCAACTCGCCGAACACTCTGAGCTCAAAAACCTCGCGGTACGGCTCTTCAAGAGCGTGCAGAGCAAGATGTATCCTGAAGGAGGAATCGCGGTCGGCGGCGATCTTCTCGATGCCCTCTGCCTGATCGGGTATTTCCTCGGGTATCTCGTCAAGGCTGTCGGTCTTTGAGCTACGGCGCTTTTCATCAACGAATATGTTTTTTGCGATGGCGCACAGCCATGTCACCTCATCGGATTCCCCGCGGTAATCCTCCCGCTTTTTGAATGCTTTGAAAAATGTTTCCTGCGTGATCTCCTCGGCGAGCATACGGTCTCCCGAAAGCGTCATACAGTAGGAAAAAACTCTCATATAATGGGCTTCATAAAGCTTTCCGATCCCTTCGCGGTCCACGATATCACCTCCTTTTTTGTGCTCTCATAGGTTAGACGGACGAAAACGGATTTCGTTACATTATTTTTTGAAAAATCAGGTAAAAAGCCTTGATTTGTATACATTAACACAACTGCCGTTCAAAACGCGCGGCAGTTTGTGAAGATTGCACATTTATGGTGGTCACAGCGCATTCCAGTAAACGATGAATATAAGCACACAGCCCCATGCGTTCCCCGTTTCTTTTCTTACGATGAGCATACCGTAAATAAGAAACATCGTTAAAAGCATCTCAATAACAGCGTCGGGCGTTACGCCGACAGCGCCGTGTATGAGTATGCACATCACCGCGCAGATAAATGCTCCGGTGTCCCAGAATCTGTGCTTTGAGGGGTAGCGTTCGCTGAGCTTATCCCCTATAACGACATAGTTGAAGCCCTCGAAAAATCCCCATGCGGCTGCGGTCAGCAAAAATCCCGCTATCTTAACGGGAACGGATGCGACGAGCAGCTCCTTTGTGGTAAAAACATCGTAGAACGGGCACCACTGATGGACATTACCCTTTATCAGCTGATATATCAGATCGGGGACGCAGCAGGCAAGGCTGAGCAGCAGCGCGGGCAGCAGATTTTTTGTGTTCAGTCCGAAGCTTGCAAAGCTCTCTTTTCTGATGATACAGACTATCGTGATGCCGAGCCCCGCCAGCGCAAACTGGCCGCATATGGCAGCAACAGCCACCCTCGGAAGTACGGGCTGATTAGTATCATAAATAAAGCCGTTGAACTGCTTTCCGAACAGCACGAGGATGAAAAACAGCGCGAGAAAGGTTATCACGCCTATCAGTATGATATCAATGTCAAGCTGCTTTTTCCGCGCAGCATCAAGGGTTATTGTCTTATCCTGCATATTAGAGCTCCTTATATTTACAAATATTTATCTGTGTGTCGGCTTTAGCCGGATGACTTAATGGTTAATAACCGTTCACACTAACATATTAACACATAACAGATCATTTTTCAATGGGGTAATGTGATATTCTGCTGATAAATTTAAAAAAGGCCTTGACAAGCGGTATCAGATGTGCTATATTGACAATATGCAGTATACTGCATATTGATTTTGCGGAGGAATTGCAATGGAAATTTACGATCAGCCGGAATTTACCGCGCTTGTGGAGATTTCGCGGCTTGCCAATATGCTGCAGACCGTTATGGATATGGGGATGGATGATATCACCTCCCGCCAGTGGCTCCCGCTGATGGTTCTCGGCAGATGCGATGAAACGCCCAATCTCAACCGGCTTGCCGAAAAATGCGGCATAACAAGGCAGAGCGCAAAGCAGCTCGTTGACAGGCTGGAAGAAAAGGGGCTGGTGCGCCTTGAAAGGTCGGCTGAGGACAGGCGGAATATTTCCATCGTCATCACCGAAAAGGGCAGGAGCTGGGGCGAGGTCAATCTCGAAAGGAATGTGAGGTTCGTGGCCGAGCTGTTCGACGGCATTCCCGCGGAGGATATACGGACATTCGCTGCGGTACAGCAGCAGCTTCTGCACAAGCTGGCGGCAGGCAAAGCCTGCTGTTACCCGCACTCTAATTTGAACGATAATGTTCATTTGTAGCCCGGAACTCTCATTTTAACATAGAGTGAGTATGAGTATAGACAGAGCCGGCACCACCCGGTCGGCAAGGCCGACAGCTACTCGCGCTTTCATTTGTGAGTAACGCTCTTTTGCAGCCCGGAACTAAAAAAAGTTACCGACAAAACACAATGCACAAACTGACCGGAGCGGTTGACGAATATGAGAGCAGGTGACTGACCGAATGGCAGGGCGAGACATATCAAACAGAAAGCAGTCATACATCGGCGCATATCCCCACAAAACCCACCTGAGCGAATGTAATGTTTAATGCGCTGATAAATCTGAGTGGGTTATAAACGGTGTCCAAATGCGAAGCAAAATAACAATGGAGTGGGGAAAAGGGGATACAAAGGGGAGAAACGAAGAG
>CAMHMM010000121.1 GCA_946186215.1 uncultured Ruminococcus sp.
GGCGGCGATTTCTATGACTTTTTCCGCCTTGATGATGACCGCCTTGCTCTTGTTATTGCCGATGTATCAGGAAAAGGTATCCCTGCGGCTCTATTTATGATGTCTGCCAAGGCCAGGATCAACAGCCGTGTGCAGGCAGGCGGAACGCCCGCTGAGATACTTTCGGATGTGAATCTGCAGCTTTGCATGAATAATCCGACAAAAATGTTTGTAACGCTCTGGATAGGCATTCTGGATCTGAAAACAGGTACTCTGACTGCCAGCAACGCCGGACACGAGGAGCCTGTTCTGCGTAATGGAAACGAAGGCTTTGCATATATACATGATAAGCACAGCCTTGTCCTCGGCGGCAGAAAAAAGACGGTCTACACTGATTATGAAATTCAGATGAGCCCGGGGGATGTTCTCTTTGTATTCACAGACGGTATACCTGAGGCGAACGATATCGAACATCGTTTTTACGGGGTTGAAAATCTGCTCGGTACACTGAATTCCTCCGGATCGACCGAACCCGATGCGCTTATCGCTGCGGTGAAAAAAAGCGTTGCCGATTTTACGGCAGATGCCGAGCAGTTTGATGATCAGACGATGCTTTGCCTCAGATACAACGGCCCGGATGCTTAGAACGATATCAGAAATAAATCATGTTTCAGGCAGAGTCGGGCTTGATCACATATTTCCTTTATCTGCATATTATATGCTCACAAAACCGTTCCCGTATCGGGAGCGGTTTTTGTTGTAAGGATCGTATTCGGCAGCGCAGATCCGGCAAATGTGCAAGCCTCGTGGAAAGCTCAAAAATAAAATTTAGTTTTTAAGGACTTTTTAAAAAGTCCCGAGTATAATTTAGTACAGAAACTAAAAAAGTGCTTATAAATGACATTTATGGTCAGCAAGATGAGGTGTGAGAATATGTTTTTCAGAATGTTGAAAAAAGACCTGAAGGACAGCAAGGGACTCAATGTAATTCTGCTGTTGTTCATGATCATCGTCTCCACAATGGCGGCAGCGGGCGTTATGCTGCTGTTTGTCAATACAAGGGGTGTTCAGGTCTCACAGGAGCGCTGCAACCCTGCCGATCTGTCATTCCTCTATTATCCTTCTGAAAATGAGACAGGCAAGGAGCCGGAATATCTGATAAAAAAGATAAGGCAGTACCGTCCCGAGGCAAAAATAGATTATCAGAGCAGTATCTATCTGCCTAAGAATAATATCATGTTCGATGGCAAGGATCTTGATCTGTTCAGGAATATGACCTATCAGTTCTATCTCAGTACACAGCCGCGGAATTTTGATCTGGTCTATGATGAAAAAGACAGGCCTTTCTATGTGGAAAACGGCTGCATTGCTATCCCACGCCGCTTTGCCCGTGAAATGGGGCTTAAAAAGGGCGATACTATCTATATCACCTCACAGATGGGAAGACAGTATGCTTTCAGAATATCGGTGCTTCACAAGGATCCTTCAAAGGATTGGACGATGCGTTTTATCATTTCCGATCCTGATTATGAACAGCTGTCCGATGAATTTCCTTCAAAAGCACTTCGTGTCAGTGTAGAGTCAGACACTGATGAAGGTATGGATTTTTTTTATGGGCTGGGAACATCTGTTTATCAGGATCCTGTTATCAAGGACAGGGTTTATAATATTAATCCCGATGCTCATAAATACGGCAACACCGCTCTGATATCACTTCTGGTATCGGTGTTTCTTATGGGTGCGGCATTCTTTATGCTGGTGATAATCGTCTTTGCTCTTCGGTTCAGTATCCGCTCCGCCATAAAGAAGGAAGAGAAGGAGCTGGGGATTATGAAGGCGCTTGGAACAGACAGCTTTTCCTTCCGCTGGCTCTTTGCGGCAAAATATATAGCCTTTGCGGTGGTAGGCGGCATAATAGGCATCCTTATAGGTGTTCCGGGTGGAAAATACCTTATGGATAATTTCTTCTACAATGTTTCCTATCCTATATCCGCAGTTGACATGATACCGCCTGTAATAGCCGCTATGAGCATCACAGGACTGGTAATATTCTTTGTTATGCTTTCCATGCGAGGCATCAACAAAATATCCGTTATGAATGTTATCAGAGGCGAAAGCCAGGCTGAGCATTTCAGTAAGACAGGACGGTTCAAGCTGACACGCCGGAAGAAAATGAGTGTGCCGATGTTTCTGGCACTGTCAGATATTTTCAGATCATTCCGCCGTTATATTTTGCTTATAGTCGCTTTTATGGCAGGAACCCTGCTTGTCCTGACAATGATAGACCTGCGTGATACAGTCATCTCAAAGGACTTTTTGCAGAGATACTACATTTATACAGATCTTGATTTCGGCCTGAGAATGACAGACGAATTTTTTGATAAGATGTCACTCGGTACCGGTGATCCTAATGTTGCTCAAAGACAGATCAACCGTATGTTTGAAAGAAACGATATCCCCGCACATGTTGAGTTTACTAATGATCGCCTGGCAAAGCTTATCACCGAAAAGGGAGTCGTTTCTGTCGATCTGAGGTCGGGTATTGACCCCTCACGGGAGATAATAAAAAAAGGCGGACAGCCCCCGGTCCTGAAAAATGAAGTGCTGATGGACAAGTTTACCGCCGAAATCCACGGCTATGAGATAGGCGACACCATAACGATAGAGTATGAAAAATACAGCCCAGACAGGCTAACTCATGCACCTGCAAGGGATGAATTCGTGATAACTGGCTTTGTGGAGCGCTTTGCCGCTTTCAATGAACTGGAGATAATCACAAGCGAGGCATTTGATGATGCTGTCATAGAAAGCTGGGAGCCCGTCTGCGCCCGTATAGATGCACCGAGATCGGAGCACAAACAGGTGTGTGAACAGATAAAGGCGCTTTTCCCCGAAAATTATATGGAATCGGAAAACTACTACAAGACATTTCTGCGTATATACGATGTCATGTTCACATTTATGAGAAATGTTTTCGCTGTTGTTTCGGCATTTGTCCTTGCGTTCCTGACGATAATGTATCAGAGCATATTCATAAAGGATGAGGAGTCTCAGATAGCTATGCTCAAAAGCTGCGGCGTGGATGACGGCTCCGTGAAAAAATGGCAGTTCATACGCATGATGATCCTGTTCATCGCATCGTCGGTGCTTGCTACAGCGCTCATGCCCACAGTCGTCACAAGGTGTATAGGAGTTGCATTCAGAGAGATAGTCGGGATCACAGAATGGACATTTACAAGCGGTGCACTGAAGCCGGCACTGTGGATAGTAGTGATAACGGCAGTAATTTCGGCAGCAGTTGCCATTGTGAACAAAATGATCGAGAAGATAGAGGATACGCAATGAGTAAGGTATTAGAGGTCAGAAGCCTTTGCAAGACCTATGTAGTGGACGGGTACAGCAACAATGTGCTGCAGAATGTGGATTTTTCAATGGAGGAGGGTGAATTTGTCACAATAATGGGGCCTTCGGGCTCCGGCAAATCCACACTGCTCTACACGGTCAGCGGAATGGACAGCATGACCGCGGGAAAGGTCACCTTTGACGGTCAGGATATTTCCAAAATGAACAAAAAGCAGCTTTCCGAGCTGCGGCTCCATAAAATGGGATTTATCTTCCAGCAGATGTATATGATGAAAAAGCTTTCTATCATCGACAATATCGTGCTGCCGGGCTATCAGGCCAAAAAGCCGAGGGACGAGGTCAACAAGCGTGCTGAGGCGCTTATGCGCCGCCTTGAGATCATCGAAACGGCCGACAGATACATCACTGAGGTGTCGGGCGGTCAGCTGCAGCGCGCCTGCCTCTGCCGTTCGCTGATAAATTCTCCGAAAATGCTCTATGCGGATGAGCCCACAGGAGCGCTCAATCAGAAGGCCTCAATGGAGGTAATGCACGAGCTTGTGAAGGCCAACAGGGATGGTACATCCGTTCTTATGGTCACTCACAGCGAAAAGATAGCTTCATGCAGCGAGAGAGTGATCTACTTTGTGGACGGCAATATACAGGGAGAGCTGACACTTGGCAAAATGCAGCATGAGGACGAGCTTGCAGTAAGAGAGCGCAGGCTGAAAAACTGGCTTGACAAGCTGGACTGGTGAGGTGTATAATAAATATGAGGCTTGCATATCAGATAAAGTCAAAATGTGCGGCAGCTGCTGCGATACTGATGCTCACAGGCTGCGCTCAGACCGCCACATATAGGGATTTTCAGTTTCCTGATCAGGGTGACAGTTCACTTGCTCCCGTTTCAGATACCTATGTTGATACGCCGGCGGTTTATTCCGATGAGGGTACTCCCGACAAATGTCTTGGCACATTTTCCTCTGATGACGGCATATGCGTTATCAACAGGATGGAGCATTACTATGATGTTACGATAGACTACGAAAACAGCACTCCCGCACAGGCAGGCAAGGCCTATGCCGAGGCGATAAAGAAGTCGCTTCCGGATTTTGTGGAGATAATGGAGCCGTATCTGTATGAAAATATAATGATAGGTGTTCCGGGCTTACAGGATGATTATACTCCCGTTGAGGAACGCATAAATTATATGTCCGAAACGATACGGCCTGAACACCGTGAGGAGCTCTATGCATTTGCCGAAGAAATGTCCGGCGGAGTCCGCGGCTTCAGCGAGGACGGAAAGCTGAGCTATGAGGAGATCGTGCTCTTTAACCTTATTCCCGAAACGCTCAGAGGAACGGCCTGCTCTGCACTTTCATTATGGGGTGAAAAGACTGCCACAGGCGAAAATATAGCAATGAGGTTACTTGACTGGTCTCCCGGAAGCGAATATCAGATGTTAAAGCTCCACGCCGTTATCCACGCCAAAAAGGGCGAACGCTCCTATACCGGAATATCATTCCTGGGCTTTGACAGCATAGTTTCCGCTGTTAATAATGATGGTGTGCTGGGCGCGATACTTGATGTCGGCAGCGATAAAGAGGTATTTACATATAATGACAAGAAATGCTACACATGGGAGCTCAGGTATGCTCTTGAAGAATTTGACACTGCAAGAGAAGTAGGGCAGTATATGGTCGATAACAGTGCTGATTTCACATGGAGCCATAATATCTTTGTTACCGATAAAAATGACACCTTCTGTGCAGAGGATGCCACAAAGCAGCTTCAGACCAAGCACAAGGGCTTTTCGGTACTCCGCGACTGCTACACACCCTTGAATGATAGTATCCACTGGGACAGCAAGGACAGCTTTTGTATCGTCAATTCCTTTGCTGCAAAAGGCAATCAGGACTTCTTTTCCATTGGCGAGAACAACATGGTACGCTTCAATAAATACAATGAATGGGTAAAGTCAAAGGATAAGTTCACCGTGGCCGATCTTAAAACTGTTATCACTTCCGAAAAGGTAAATCAGGGCAGAACGGATGATGAGGCGACAGTAAATAATGTGCGTCGTCTCGGCACTGTTCAGATAATCATTGTAGATTATCACACGGGGAACATTCAGGTAAGCTTTACTCCCGCTACCGGACCTGACGATGATGTGGTATTTACGGATATAGGCCATTATTGATACCTGAACTGATCTTCTTACAGGGGTGAAAAGCTTTGACCGATATTCTTATAATTGAGGATAATGAGAGCCTGGGGCAGCTTACTGCGGATTTTCTCCGGAAGCAAGGCTGGACTGTTGAGCTTGCAGACAATGCAGAGCTTGGACTGGATCGCCTTAAAAGCGAGACCTACAAGCTTTTGCTTCTTGATGTGATGCTCCCGGGGATGGATGGTTTTGATGCGCTGGCCGAGATACGGGAAAGCCGCGATATGCCTGTTATCATGATGAGTGCAAAGACCGATGATGACAGCAAGATACTGGGACTTGAGATAGGTGCGGATGACTATATAGACAAGCCCTTTTCAATACCTGTTCTTGTTTCAAAGATAAAGGCGCTCATGCGGCGTTCCTATGAATCGACAGGGGAGAAAAGCGTCGTTTCGGCCTGCGGTCTGAC
>CAMHMM010000122.1 GCA_946186215.1 uncultured Ruminococcus sp.
TCCTGCTGATGGGGGACATCCAGTACAATATGTCAAATATATTTAATAGGTCTTTTTTTGTGGGGCTTAGAAAGGGGATGGATCTGCGAGGATAATCGAATTAATTCAGCGTGGAGTGTATATGCGTCAAAATACTATATACACAATATGTTCATCACAGAATAGATCGTGTATTTTCGCATTATATCAATATCAAGCTCATAAAGCTCATTATCCATCACCATGTGGCAGTACTGTTCCATTATACCTATTGCCGCATATGCTTTCTCACGGATATTATCATTATCCTTTATGATCAGCTTTAGTCGTTCTATCAGTGCATCCATTTTTACCGAGGTGATCTCGGTATATAATTTTTTTACATCTTCGTCTGTGTGCCGCAGTCCTTCAAGCTCATCGTGGATAGCTCTATTCTGTATATGCAGCTCCTCAAATCTCAGCATCACTGTTTCAAGATACTGCTGTATATCGGTGATCGCTTCAGGAGAGGCAATATCATCTATTTTGGCTATATGTCCGATATTATCAACACCATAGGTTATAGCCGAAAGCAGCATATCTTTCTTGTTTCTGAAATATCTGTATGCGATACCCGTGGAAACGCCGGCTTCGGCGGCGATCTCATCGACTGTCGTGCTGTGATAGCCTTTTTTAGCATACATTTCAATGGCAGACTGCAGTATCTTTTCTCTTGTCCTCTGTGACCTTGCCTGTACGGGCTTTGCTGTATTTTCCATATATCACCTTTTCTTCGGCACGAACGCTCTGAACATATCGTGACCGAGTACCTTTGCATTACAGTTGTCGGCAGCTTCTTCAAGACGGCGTATCTCTCCCTGCGTGAGTCTGATGTCCACCGCTTCGGCGAGCTGTCTTACCTGTTCGGGCTTGCGGCAGCCGCAAATAGGGACAATACCCTTGCTTGCACAGAAAGCCTCCGCCACTTGAGGTACAGTCAAATCATGACGCTTTGCTACCGCTATCATAATGCGATACAGCTCATGCATCTTCCTTTTCTGCCGCTGCATTATGAACCCCATCAGCGAGAATTTTCTTTTGATCCTCGGATCAGTGAGCATTCCTTCTTCAAGAACTGCCCATGCCCAGAAGGATATATCATTTTCCCTGCACCAGTTGAGAAGTCCGTTCTTTTCCCACTCACGGGATATGATGCTGTAATGGTTCTGTACACCATAGAGAGGTATACCCTCCTTATCAAGGATATTCTTAGCGATCATACATTCATTGAGGTCAAAATTGGAAACACCGATATGATGTATCCTGCCTTCTTTGTAAAGCCCGATCATTTCAGCAAGATGCTGCTCAATATCGGTGGGCAGGTGCAGCCAGTAAATGTCGATATAACTGCGTCTGAAATCTGCAAGATCCTTTTCAAGCGATCTGCGGACACAGTTTTTCTTATAACGCCCGAAGGGGGTGTATTTTGCAGAGAGGATGATATCCTTCGTACCGAACTCGCCGATCATCTTCTGTGCCTTGCCCAGTCCATAATCACGGGCAAGGTCGTATATCATAAGTCCCTGCCTGTCGGCTTCTGTCATAGCCTCTTTTATGATACCGTCATCAACATAGCTGCCCCTGAGCAGATTTCCGTAAGCCTTGCCGCCCCATGAATTTGTACCTATGACTGCTTTTGCCTTGATCTTATCCATCATATCACCCTATCTTACAAAATGTGAGATAATTCTCATATTATAATATATCACATTCTGCGATAGCTGTCAATAGATCTTGAGAAATATCTCACATTTTAATGCTGCTTTATTGCTCTTATGTTGTGTATACCCCTTTCTGAATGCCCTGCTGACCTGTGACATATGGTACATTTTTCTTGATTTTTTTATTCTCTTGTGGTAAAATTATTCAGACAACCGCTATTAAGAACCATATAGTCCCATCTTTTATGTTTTCAAAGCAAGTTATAATATGGGTTTCAGACGATGGTCACGAAATATAAAGTCCATTTAAAAGGACAATGAAAGGAAAATAGATCCAATGTACAAAAAGATACTGATACTGGCAGGAACATTATTAATGCTCACAAGCTGCGGAACAAAGAAGACAGATGTTCCCGGCTCCGCAGAGACAGAGGCGGCTGCAGCTGAGGCAGCAACTGCTGTTGCTGAGGAGACTGCCGCAGAAACGACAACCGAAGCGGCAGAGACACAGCCCGCGGATGCAGCATCCGAAGAAGCGACCACAACAGCAGTACCTGATGAAGCAAATGAGGATATGTTTCAGGGCAACGGCTTTTTCAGCTTCAGTATGCCTGAGATAACGGTAACAAAGCCTGATATAAGCCTGCCCGATATGACACCTCCGGATATTGAAGAATGGATGGGTGAGGACTTTGTTACGACCGCTTCCTCCGACGCAGGAACGGAACAAAATGAGGCCGTTACCACTTCAGTGACTGAAGCAGAACAGACAAGCAGTGAACCGATAGAAACAGAGATAACAGACAGCGGATTTGTATATAAAGGGAAAGTCATGGAGATCGGTGATAATGAACACGGGTATATCATGGTTCCCGCCGATTGCTATAGATTCTATGATGATACAGCTGCAAACCTGATACAGTACTGCGACGACTACCCGGCAAATATCATTACCATAAAGCATTACCCCGGTGTGAGCAGCTATACTGCGGCTCAGGGGTTAATGGCAGGTATTGATGCAAAGGGTATTGTAGAGGGACTGACAGGTGCTACCGTCAAACTCGGGGACTATGACGCATATCAGATATACGGCCTATATCCCGATGGTGTATATCAGGTGATATGGGTCACACAGGATAAGAACGATCCCGACAGCAGCTACTATATCTGTTTTGAGCTTGATGCCGAACACATGGATGATTTGGCATTGGCATCAACATACAAAATGCCTGCAGATCATAAATAAACTTCAGCGTACTTAAAAAAGCTCCTATACAAATCAGTTTGCCTTGATTTGTATAGGAGCTTTTTGTTATATCACGGCTTTTGTGTATGCCCCTTTCGGGCGGTATCATTCAAGTCCTTTTTTTCTGTACATTACAGTAAATGCTGCCACCAGAACGAGCATATTCACAAGCGTTATGATAATTCCGGAGGTGGACTGCTCGCCGTTTATCATAAGGCTCATCTGCTGGGAATAAAACACCTTTGCAACTTTTCCGATAGTTTCATTGAACATAGAAAGCATGGGCAGGAATGAGAGAACGATCATAACGGGTATGGAAATTGCCGTAGCGCTCATCTGGTCATTGCTTGCTATCCCTATCACTGCGCCTGCAGTTTCGGAGAGAATGATGCCCGCCGCCATTATGAGGATAAAGGATATGAGCTCCTTGCCGCTGTAGCCGCATGATGCGGCAAAGACTGCGGTGCCCGCCATGCAGCATATGAACAGATACGAGCCGATACCGAGAAGATACTCCGCAGGGCGTACATTCGACATCATAAGCGCACGAAGAGTGTTTTTCTCCTTTTCCTCGGCGATTATCGATGCCATACTTGTAAGGGGAGCCATCCCCACGAACATCACCGCGAAGAGCTTTGCAAAGAAATGCTCAGGCATATTGTCAAGCTCTATGCAGTTTTCCATGATAACCGTCAGCACGGGGAACATCACAAACTGTATCAGTACCGTCTTGTTTTTCATCGTGTCAGAGATCTGCTTTAAAAAGATCGCCATTATATTTTTCATGCTGAAATCTCCTTTCCTGTGAGCTCCATGAATACCGAGCAAAGATCGGGCTCGGTGGTGTGAATGGATTCTGTGAGCCCTCTGCTGATAAGCTCGCACATCTTGTCTGCGCCGTTTCTGTTGTGGGGTATGATCGTTTCAGTCCCGTCCTTCAGATGCACTCTGATCATTCTCTGATGATCGTATTTGCGGCAGATATCATCGGGCGCACCATATTCGATCAGGTGACCGTCGCAGAGCATACCGACATTGTCACACAGCTTCTGTGCCTCCGACATGGTATGGGTGGTGAGAAAGACCGCCTTGCCGCGCTCCTTTTCCGCAAGTATCATTTTGTGGATCTCATCCGCGGTAACAGGATCAAGCCCGCTTGTGGGTTCATCGAGAAAGAGTATATCGGGATCGGTCATAAATGCCCTTGCAAGTCTGAGCCTGCTTTTCATACCCTTTGAAAGCTTTCCCGCAGCAGATTTTGCAGAGCTTTCAAGCCCTACTTTTCTGAGAACGGAATAGATCATATCATCTCTGATGCCGTATATCCTTGCAAAGATCTTCAGATTATTATAGCAGCTCAGGCGGTCGTATACTCCGAAATTATCCATCATGATACCCAGCCGTCTGTGATCATTACCGTTGAGTTTGCGGCTGTCCTTGTCAAACACACAGGCTGTGCCGCCATCCTGCATGAGCTGACCTGTGATTATTTTGATAAGAGTAGTCTTTCCTGCGCCCGAGGGACCGAGCAGTCCGAATATTTCGCTGCTGCTTATCTGCAGGCTTATCCCGTCAAGAACTCTTTTGCTGCCAAAGCTCTTTGATATGCCTGTTATGCTTATCATTTCATTCATTTGTGTTTTCCTCCTTGAATTTTTTCAGTGCTTCTTCAAGCCTGTCATTTTCCTGCTTCTGAGCTGCATATGATATCAGCGTGCTTATCGTACAGCTTGCGGCAAAGCATATGATAAACAATATCCATGTTATTATCATACCGGACGGGAACCATCCGAATATCACTATCGCAGCGCAGGCTGCGGCAAATGCAGATGCGAACATCAGCACCATTCTTACAGTTACGGACATATTTTTGATCAGTATATCTGTCATGAAAAGGTATCTGAGCAGATTCACTGCCGTGATCACGAGCAGAAACTGAAATGCCGTGGCGCTGCTCACACCGCTGTTCCCCAGTGAGAATAATGAGGACACTTCCTGCGCTTTGCTCCCGAAGAGCAGACACATGATATTGAGCAGGAGTATCGTTGCTCCGTAGATCATGAACACACTGGAGAGAAATCCGAATATTGAGCGTTTCTTTTCCATTATTTTACCTCTTTGAAGTTGTACACCCGGCCTGATCTGTGCCGCGGTGCGGTGATATTTTCTTAAATGAGCGGCCTTTCCTGATATTTTTTTCAGATTTTCAGACCGATACGCTGTTTGAGCTCGTCTGCATACTGCCTTGACACGATTATCTGCTCCCCGTTTTCAAGGGTGAGCCGAAGCTTTCTGTCAAGCTCTGATTTTATGGAGCGTATATATCTGAGCCGCACTATACAGGACTTGCTTATCCTCTGGAACCCGCTGCCGCAAAGCCTGTCCTCGATCTCATATAATTTCAGCTTTGATTCATAGCACTCTTTTTCCGTATAAACGAATGTGTGCCTGTCCACCGTGTCGATATAGGCGATATCGGCAATATCCAGTATATATGATTCGCCGTCCTTTATAACAGTGAGCTGGCTGTCGAGCATATGCAAAGCGGCGATGATACTTTCCGTTTCTGCAGTGAGCCTGGGGCAGTTTATCACGATCTCGGTATCGCTGCAGCTTTCGTCAATGTTTATCGTAATTTTCACTTTATCACCCCTTTGATACAATAATAGCACATCAAAAAAAGGTTTTCAAGGGCTGATGCGTCACTTGCCGCAATTGGTGCATGACCTGCCGTCAGAACAGCATAAGGGTAATTGCGGACTTTGCCGTTAATATGCGATTTAAGCAGTAAATAAAATTTCCGAGCTACAAAGGCTCGTTCCCCAACAAAAGAGAGTACGGGAGGGTGCAGGCTCAGCCTGCCGGGTAGCTGTCGGCCTTGGCGCTAATATGCGACTTAAGCAGTAATAAAAGCTCCGAGCCCCAAATGAGCGTTTCCTTTCAAAATAGCATACGGGTAGCTGTCGGCCTTGCCGACTTGCAAAATTGTGACTTGATTATTTAGTAAATATGT
>CAMHMM010000123.1 GCA_946186215.1 uncultured Ruminococcus sp.
TGTTGAGAAGGTCCCCACCGCTACATACACTGAGGGCTGCAAGGGCATCTGGACCATCAAGTGCGACATCGCTCTTCCCTGCGCTACACAGAACGAGATCGACGGCGAAAGCGCTCAGATCCTCGTAAACAACGGCTGTTGGTGTGTATCTGAGGGTGCTAATATGCCTTCTACTCCCGACGCTATCAACACCTACCTCGCAAACGGCGTTCTCTATGGTCCCGCTAAGGCTGCTAATGCAGGCGGCGTTGCTACCTCCGGTCTTGAAATGTCCCAGAACAGCGAGAGACTTTCCTGGACATTCGAGGAAGTTGACGAGAAGCTCCACGGCATCATGGTTTCCATCTTCAAGGCTTGCGATTCCGCTGCTAAGGAATACGGCATGGAGGGCAACTACATGGCAGGTGCCAACATTGCAGGCTTCCTGAAGGTTGCTGAGGCAATGAAGGCTCAGGGCTGTGTCTGATCATTAAATTTTCCTTTCACTCCATAAACAGAAAAATACCGTCGCTCCTGCGGCGGTATTTTTCTGTCCGTATCATTCTGCGAAAGCAGCCTTTTTTAATTCTGTGCGCCGATCAGCGGCCGTTTTTCCCGCTGAATTTCAAGGCTGAAATATAAAACATCACCAGCATTATCACACCCGGCAGATACGCAAGTATCTGCCACGGATTATGCATAGCCGTCCATACAGGATAATGCACGACATCGCAGTATCTGTCAAGCGGCGTAATGATGATCGCCGAGGGAACACAGATAAGCATCCCCGCAAGGCTTGCAAGCAGCACAGGCTTGCTTTTCAAATATTTGAGTATATTATTGTAAAACGCGGTCGCATACAGCCAGAAGCCAAAGACCATCAGAGCGTGTGAGCTTCTTTCGAGAAGGCGGCCCTTGAGCACCGTGGCAAACAGCACAAGAAAAACAACAAAGGCTATGGCGGGAGCCATCAGGAGCATCCTGCCTACCCATTTTGTTGCCGTCTGCATCCTCTGCGCCGTTTCGATCCGACTCCCCTTTGCGGAGATCACCATAAAACCAACGCTTACTATAACCGAAATAATTATAAACGCCATTACTGTTGTCCTCCATAAAAATGTTCTTTCACAAATCAGTGCTTCTGACGACCATATCAGAAGCACTGTTTTTTTAGATTCTGAAATTGCTCATCTGCTCTTCGAGTATCTGCGCCTGTCCTGCAAGCTCAGCCGAGCTGGCCGCAGAT
Source organism: uncultured Ruminococcus sp. (assembly GCA_946186215.1). Taxonomy (GTDB): domain Bacteria; phylum Bacillota; class Clostridia; order Oscillospirales; family Ruminococcaceae; genus Huintestinicola. The sequence goes on from CAMHMM010000123.1 coordinate 1,226, forward strand.
TCCTCCGCAGTTGCGGCATTGCTTTGTATCGTATCGGTTATGCTGCTCAGTCCCTCGTTGACCGTGCTTATCTGTCTTGCCTGATCCTCCGTGGAAGCAGCTATCCTGCCTGCAAGACGGCTCACTTCATCAACGGATACGCGCACATCATCAAGATATGTGCAAACCATGGCATTGAGCTGCACACCTGTTTCGACCGCAGCCGCACTCTGATCCACAAGCTGCACTGCATTTCCCGCAGCCTCTGCGGATTTTGTTGCAAGGTTTCGCACCTCATCCGCCACCACTGCAAAGCCCTTGCCCGCTGCTCCCGCTCTTGCTGCCTCAACTGCGGCATTAAGGGAAAGGATATTGGTCTGGAATGCAATATCATCTATGAGCTTGGCCATTGACTGTATCTCCTGCGAAGCCCTGCGGATATCAGCGATGGCCACGCTCAGCTTTTCCATGCTCTCCGTTCCGTGTGCAACATTGAGCACAGCCTTGCCGGAAAGCCGTTTCATTTCGCCGGTAAGCTCCGCATTTTCGGAGACCTTGTCATTGATGCTGCTTACAAGGGAATATATTTCCTTGATGGTATCTGCTTCTGAATTGGAGTTTTCCGCCAGCACCCTTGCACCGCCCGCAAGAGAGCTGACACCTGAATTGACCTTTTCGCCAGCGACCTTTATGGTCGTGATCGCATCCTTCATCGAAAGGACTATTTTATCGAGAGAGCATTTGATATTATTGAAATCACCGTAATAATCGCAGCTGCTCTGCACATTCAGATTGCCCGAGGAAAGCTCGGATAGGATATAGTCTATATCCTTGATATAGGTGCCGATATTGACGATAGTCTTTTCCATCGCATTGGAAAGGAGTTCCGTTTCGTCGCCGCGGCTGTTGCGGTGAAAGCTTGTGTCAATCTCACCGTTTGAGAATTTATCAAGGCATTCCACCGTGGGGAGAATGGAGCCTGCGATCCTGTGCGCTGCATATGACGCACATATGATGGCCGCCGCAACGATAATTGCCGTCCACACGAACATGATCATCATAGCGGTGGTGCCCATTTTATAGACATTAGCGGTCGGTGTGCAGTAAAAAACGCAGAATTCGGGGTTGGTGCTGAGCACCGATGAATACACAAGATACTCCGAAAAGAAATCACCCGTATGAAGTGACTCACCCGAAAGAGCCGCCTTGAAATTTTCCTCAAAAACAGGATCATCACCGATGAATGTACCGCACTTTCGAAGATCTGTCGAAAGCAGTATCTCGCCGCTTTTGAGATCAACCATATAGCCAAAGCAGCCGTCGTTCTTCATGGGATCGGTGGCATAGTCGAAATAGTCGCCTCTGAGCTCCCCTGCGATTATGTCTGTGCCCCTGTTGAAGGCATAGATATAAATATCCCGTTCGGGCACATAGGTAACGAGGACTTCTTCCTCCTTGAGCCGCTGACATTTCTGTTCAAAAGCCGAATAGTCATAATCCCTTTGTTCACCGAGAATAAACACATCTTCATAGATATCGTTGTGCTCTCCCGAAACAGAATCGCGCAGACCGTTGGGAAGAAAAATCATTTCCTCCTGAAGCGAGCTTTTCACCGCATCGGTAACGGTCACCTCAAAAGCAGAGGCGAAGTGATCCCCCATTTTGATAAAAAACACCGCAGCACATATCGCCACTGCCACTGAACCCAGTCCTGCGCAGAGAATGCCGAGCCTCATCAGCCTGCGTCTTATAGTGATCCTCAATTACATCACCCGATTCCTTGGTGTATCCCGTTGATATCTGTTATATAAGTTGATTCAGTTATTGTAATTCCAGCCGTTTTTCCAGTTCTTTTTTGAGATATTCGTAGCGCTCACGCTTTTCGGTCTTTTCAAAATGTATCTTCCTGAACTGCTCTGGGTTATCCTCATAGCACAGCTTTTCATCGCCGAACTGCTCGCTGGTAAGGTCGAACACTCTGCCGCCCGCAGCGTTATAGCAATGAAAGCTGCCGCAGCTGCGCGGTATGCCGTACACCTTTCCGCCGAAAATATCCTGCACGAGAAAGGCCGTCACCGAGCACTGGCCGAGTGTCATATTCTCTCTGCTCCAGCCTTCGCGCAGTCTCGGAGCGCAGGTGTATTCGCACCATATATCGCACAGCATATCATAAAGCGCCTTTGGATCGGCTATTTTGCTGTATTTATCGCAGACCGAAGAAACATCCGCTGTTTCCCAGCCGTAAAATCTGTATTCCATATTCCGTCCTTTTCAATCACGCCTGAACATATATTCAGTATTTTACAGATATATTTTAATTATACAATATTTCGTCATATCTGTCAAGAAAATTTCAGCGGCAGGCAGAACCTGCACCCACCCGTACTCTCTTTTGCACGGTAAAGCTCATTTGGGGCTCGGAACTTTTATGCCTACTATTAGTGCAACGGTCGGCAAGGCCGACGGGCAAAGCCCGCAGTTACCCGTACTTTCATTTGTGGGTAATCTTCCAATAGCAGCTCGGAGCTTTTATGCCTGTGAATATTTTGCATAGGAACGGCAAGGCCTGCATCTACCCATAAATATGCCTCTGCACGATAAACCGAACAGAGGCATTTTGTTATTTTTCCGCAGCTGCAGGCTTGGCAAGATTTTTGAGCCATCTTTCCTTTTTCATCCAGATATGGAACACCACGATCTTGATAAGATCGATAAGCTTAACGCCCATATACATAGCCACAGGCCCCACATCCGTGAATATCGCAAGGATGAACACAAGCGGTATCATCACGAAGATCGTAAGTGTGGCATCGGTATAAGCGCCCATCGCCGCGTCGCCGCCTGCCCTTGCCACTGCCTGCTGTGCGTTCATATATACCCACACCGGCATGAACAGCGACATGAGGATGACCATGCTCCTGCTTATGGATATGGCGTTTTCACTTAGCTTACCGAACACTATCGGGATAATAAGCGTTGTGGCGAACCCAAACAGGCACATTATCACGCCGAATATGGCCGAGCCCGACAAGAGCCAGTTTTTCTGCTGTCTTGCCTTTTCAAGCTTGCCCTCGCCCAGCGTTTTTCCGAGAATGACTCCCGTTGAGGAGTATATTCCGCCGAACGCAACGAAGAAAAGATTTGCTATGGCAAAGCTCGAGGACATACCCGATACCACATCCGCTCCGCCGCGGCCGTTGTAAAGCGCGGTGGTGACCGTTTCGGAAAGCACCCACACCATTTCACAGAACAGCACGAGGAAGCCTTTTTTAAGGATATCCCTGAAAAGCGCTCCGTTTATCCGCCAGAGCTCGGTAAACCTCACGGCAAAATCAGGCTTTTTCTTTTTGTACACCGCAATGAACAGGATAAATTCAAGCGTTCTTGCGATGACTGTTGCCAGAGCTGCACCTTTTACTTCCATACGGGGCAGGCCGAGATTTCCGTAAATGAACAACCAGTTGAAAAAGGTATTTGTAAAGGTTGCTATGATGGTGATAAAAAGCGGTATCCTCACCTCGCCCATATCCCGAAGGGAGCTTGCGATGCACATTGAAACGGTCATCTGCACGCCCATGAAAAACATTATGCGGATATAGCTCACTGCTTCATCGAGTATCAGGTCTGCCTGTGTATTGCCTATGAGCATTACCGACAGCACCTGTCTGGGAAATACGATACACACAAGGGTAAAGGGTACGAAGGCCATAAGCCCCATTGCAAGCTTGAAGCGGAATGCCTGCTGCATCCCTTCCTTATCCTTTGCGCCGAAAAACTGTGTCAGGAAGATGCCGCCTGCCATATTTATGGCGTTGACATAAACCATAAAAACAAACATCATATGCCCTGCCACATTTACACCTGACATGGAAATATCTCCCAGACCTGACACCATAAAATTGTCTATGAGGGAGACCATGCTCTGTATCAGCGACTGGAGCATGATGGGAACAGCCAGCTTCAGCGCTTTTTTATAGAACTGCCCTGTTCCCAGATATTTTGATAATTTTCTTTCCATTTTCTTTCACTTTCATTATGCCATTTTCACGGCGGTCAGAGTGCTTCATTGCAGCAGATCACCGTAAAAGGCGGGCTTTCTGTATTTATTGCCCATCACCTCATGGGCACGGTATTCGCGGAGCATATCAAGGTCTATCTGTGCGGTATAGACCCCCTCTGCACCGCCTGCATCAAGGATGCACATATCACGCACACCCGGCTCATCGCGCAGCCATGCCACTCCGTCAAACACGGTAGAATGACCGTTGCAGTCGGGCACGCCCTCGGGATAATTACAGGTGGCAACAGCGCACATATTCTCATAGGCACGGGTGCGCAGTGCTGAAAGGCGGTTTATTTCCATAGGACAGGCGTTGGGCGCGAGTATCACCTCTGCCCCCTTCATCATCAGTATACGCGCACTTTCGGGAAATTCCCTGTCAAAGCAGATCATTGCGCCTATCCTCACCATACCCGCAGATGTATCAAGGTCGCACACCCTGAATCCATCACCGTGACAAAGCGCACTTTCCGCATCAAAATCGCAGGTATGCACCTTGGAATACTTCATCGCTCTTTTTCCGAAACGGTCAAAG
>CAMHMM010000124.1 GCA_946186215.1 uncultured Ruminococcus sp.
CCGTTTTCTCAACATTCCATTCTATTCTACACTATTCCGCCCCTTTTTTCAAGTGTTTTTTTTATAAATTTGATTATTTGTGTATTAAAGCCGCAGGAGAGATATCCTGCGGCTGGCGGCGTTTGCGGTCACGAATTTTCCGTGAGCATTTCCTCTGCGTTTTTGAGTGCGGTGGGGGTGATGTTTTCGCCCACCATTATCCTTGCGATCTCATGCTTGCGCCCTTCAAGATCAAGAGGGTATACATGGGTGTAGGTCCTTTCGGAATCGCTCTGCTTTTCTATCAGAAGATGCGTGTCTGCAGCGCTTGCAAGCTGCGGCAGATGCGTGACGCAGAGCACCTGTCTGTTTCTCGAAACACTTTTGAGCTTTACTGCTATCTTCTGTGCCGCCTTTCCCGAAACGCCTGTGTCTATCTCATCGAATATCAGCGTTTCCGCCTCGTCGGCGATAACATTTTTCAATGCAAGCATTATCCTTGAAAGTTCGCCGCCCGATGCGATCTTTGAAAGGGGCTTCATCGCCTCGCCCTTGTTGGCGGCAATGAGAAATTCTACTGTATCCATGCCCTTTTCGGTGAGGTTCCCCTGCGTTATCTGCGCTCCGAGCCTGACATCGGGCATATTCAGAAAGGAAAGCTCGCCCTCTACTGCCTCGGAGAATCGCTCTGCTGTCTGCGAACGCAGTGCGGAAAGCTCCTTTGCCTTTATGCTCACCGTATGCAGAAGTTCCGACCTCTTTTCGGAAAGCTGCTTCAACTCCTCTGTGATATCCTCAGCCGCGTCAAGCTCGCTTTTTGCCTTGTCGTAATATGCGATCACATCGGAAAGCTCTGCGCCGTATTTGCGCTTCAGGCTCTCGATAAGGTCAAAACGGGCGGTAAGATAGTGCAGTCTCTGTGGATCGGCATCAATGCTGTCTGCGAGGGAATCGAGCTCGTCTGCGATATCAGTGAGCTCTATCACCGCATTTTCAAGGCGTTGGCAAAGCTCGTCGTATCTTGAAGTGACGGATGATATGCCTTCAAGCTCGGAACGGGCGTTCCTCACAAGCTCGACTGCCGCATTTTCCTCTGCATTAAGGCATTCATGGGCGTTGTGCAGCGCGATAAGGATATCCTCGGAATTCTGTGCGGCGTTCAGATCCTCTTCAACAGCAGTATCCTCATTTTCGGTAAGCTCCGCATCGCCGATCTCCCTGATGGCTTCACGCAGGCTCTCAGCCTTCTGCTGCCTTTCCTTGTGCTCTGTCGAAAGACGGCGCAGTTTGCGGGAGACTGCCTGCAGCTCGTGGAAGGATGCCCTGTAATCTTCAACAGTGCTTTCAAGCCCGCCGAACTCATCGAGTATATCTATATGCCTTTCCGTGGAAAGGAGTATCTGGTTGTCGTGCTGGCCGTGTATGCTCACAAGCCTTGTACCGATCTCTCTGAGGATGCTCACTGAGGACATTTTTCCGTTTATTCTTGCTGTGCTGCCGCCGTCGGCGTTTATTTCTCTTGACAGTATTATCTGCCGTTCGTCGTGGGATATCCCCAGCTCATCCAGCGAGGAGCAAACATCATCGGAAAGCTCCGTGAAAAGTGCTGTGACGGTAGCCTTGTCGCAGCCCGTGCGGACAATATCCTTTGTGACACGCTGCCCGAGTACGGAGTTGATGCCGTTTATCAGTATGGATTTTCCCGCGCCGGTTTCGCCCGTGAACACATTGAAGTTCTTCCCGAAGCTGATATCCGCTTCTTCGATTATTGCAAGATTATTTATATTAAGCTCTTTTAACAAAAGATCACCTGCTGTGCGGCAAGCTGTTCATGCCGCCGTATGATTCAAAGCGATGCTGCCGCCTGAAAGGGGCCGGACAGCACTGTATTGATTATAGCACATCATAACACGCAAATCAAGTACAATTTTGCGGGCAAAGCCCGCTGTTACCCGTACTCTGATTTGTGGGCAATGCTAATTTGTGGCTCGGAGCTTTTATGTCTGCTGAGCCTGCACTCTCCCGTACCCTCATTTGTCATTGAACGAACCTTTGCGGCTCGGAACCTTAGTGAATCCCTCCACTTTCGGGGTAGGCAATTATGTTGATAATTCGGCAAGGATGTCTCTCTGAGAGGGTGACTCACAAAGCGTTTCTGTATATTTCGGGAATTTCCGATATCCGTTATCCAGAACAAAAGCACCGCAGCACTTCTGATGCTGCGGTGCATGATGTTTACTTGGCGAGCTTGTTGCCGCACTCCATGCAGAATTTTGCATTTTCGTTGAGTATCTTTGCTCCGCACTGATCGCAGAACTTGATCTTCATCTCGGGCTTGCTCTCTGTCTTTGGAGCCTCGGGCTTCTTGGGCTCTTCCTTCTTGGGAGCCTCTGCGGGCTTTGCAGCCGGTGCAGGAGCAGATACAGATGCAGGCTTTGCTGCAGGAGCAGGTGCTGCGGATGCAGCAGGTTTTGCTGCAGGTGCGGGAGCTGCGGGTGTGGCAGGCTTTGCAGTCGGTGCAGCCGGTGCAGGAGCGGCAGGCTTGGGAGCCTCTGTCTTTGCAGGTGCAGTTGCGGGCTTTGTCACAACGACCTCGATGGGCTTGATAGGCTTGATAGGTGCAACAGGCTTCACACCGACGGGCTTAGCCGCAGAAGCGGGAGAAGCTGCAGCGGGTGTTGAAGCTGCGGCAGGTGCAGAGGATGCAGAAGATGCGGGAGCTGCTGCGGTCGAAGGAGCAGCGGGCTTCTTTTCTTCCTTGGGCTCTTCCTTCTTTGCAGCTGCTGCGGCAGCGGCGAGTGCAGCGGCCTTTTTAGCCTCTTCCTCTGCCTTTCTGCGTGCATTTGCGATTTCGAGCTGTCTCTGCTCGTTCTCGCGCTGCTTTTCTTCCTCGAGAGCCTTCTTGTCCTCGGCTTCCTTGATCTTCAGATCGGTGATATCATGCTGGATGATATTGAGGATTCCGTTGAGTGCCTTGGCAACATTCTCGACATTCTTGATATTGTTGCCGACTGAAAGCTCGTGGGACTTGTCGCCTGTCTTTTCGGAAACGGAAAGTGTCTTCTTGAACAGACCGCCCTTGCCCTCGAACTTCTCGATCTTGTCAACCGCGATACGGTCAAAGCCGCTCTTGGAGTTGTAGTAGAGGTAGTCGGGAGTGAGCATATATGCTTCGTCTGTTACATCAGGCTGAGCTTCATATATGAACACACCAAGCTCAAATTCTTCTACGCTTGCAAACGAATTGCATACGGAGCGGAAGCGCTGCTCAAAGATGGATGCGGTCTTGTCCGTAGGCATATAATAGGTTGCCTCGGGAACGCTGTTGGCGATGAGCTGTTCGATGAACTTAGCCACATAGCCGTCGCGCTGGAGCGTTTTGAGGTTTGTGATCTGGAGCTCGAGCTTGTTGATATAATCCTTCTTTGCATCGGGATCAATATCCATATCGCGGATATCCTTGATAAGCTCGGAGCACTTGTATTCGGAGAAATTCCTGATACCGGCGCACTTTGCATCCAGTGCAGTCCTGTCTGCCTCGCGGATCCTTGCCTTGATCTGTCCCACATATCTCTGAAGCATATCTGCGGGGCAACGGTTCTCGTTCTTTTCCACCTTTTCAAGCAGAACGACCAGCTCTGCCCTTGAAAGGGACTTGACATTGGCAAGAAGCTTGGAGTAGTACTCCACATGGCGGTTGTTGATGGCATCGTCGATCTTCTTGATGTAGGGGAAGGTGTTCTCTGCCGCAAAATAGCCGTCGGTGATCTTGTCCTTGATCTCGTGGAGCTTTCTCAGGTCTGCGGATGCGATATCCTTGACCAGTTCGTCGAGCTCCTGCTTGTCAAGAAGGTCGCTGCGCTCCTTGCATTTTGCTGCGATCTCTTCGTAGCGCTTGTTATCCATAGTGGATTTTCTTGCTTCGAGGCCGTCCTCGAATCTTTCAAGCTTGTCTCTGTCGAGAGAGCTGATCTCGGACATCTGCTTTTCAAATTCAGCCTTGTCGATATCCTTGATGCGCTTGTCGATCTGCTCGGCATACGCCTTGCCGGGAACGGCGTATTCAGGCGTATCTGCGATCTTCTGCTTCATCTCAACAAGCTTTTCTCTGGGCGAGCCCGCAATATTCTTGCAAAGCTCGGAAAGCTCTGTCTTGATGAGCTCGTCTGTGCGCTTGTCGATCTGCTCGATATATTTTGTGATAAGCTCCTTGTCGAACTCGCTGCTGATCTTTTCCTTGATCTTTGCAAGCTCTGCTCTCGGAGCAGTGGAGATATTCTTGCAAGCAGCGTCCAGCTCGGACTTGACGAGCTCGGAGCTTCTCTTCTGGAGCTTTTCCAGAACGGGTGCTGTGTTCTTCTCGTCGAAGCCCAGTGCCTTGATCTCTTCGGAAAGCTTTTTGAGCCCTGCTCTGTCGAGCTTTTCCATATCCTTGCACATGGATGTGAGCTTCTCGTTCTCGATCTTGTTGATGCGCTCGTCTATCTGGGTGATGTACTTCTTTACATACTCGGGATCGTAATTCTCGTTGCCCAGATTCTTGCGGAGTGCAAGAGCGCCGTTTTTGTCGAGATTCGGTATATTCTTGCAGAGGAAGTCCACTTCTTCCTTGTAGAGTGTCTTTCTCCTTGCTTCGATAGCCTCGAGAGGAGCCTTTCTGAGATCCTCGGGATAGCTGTCGAGCTTCTTTTCGGTCTCTGAGAGCTTGCCGAAGCCCATTTTGTCGACATCCTTGATGAGCGTATCGATCTCTGCCTTGATAAGAGCCTTGTCGCGCTCCTCAACTGCCTTGAGATACTTGTTGCGGATATCCTCGGGATATTTGTCGGATTTGAGCTGCTCGGAGATCTTTGTGAGGGCGATCCTATCCATAGTGGGAATGGAATCGCACTTCTTGATGAATTCGCTGTTCTCGATCTCGGTGATTCGTGCATCGAGCTTGGAAGTATATTTCTCTGTGAACTGCTTTCTGAACTTGCCGGATTCGATAAGGGTGCGAAGCTCTGCAACCTTTTCTCTTGTAGCGGTCTCGATGCCTGCAAATGCCTTGTCAGCCTCTGCTGCCTCTATCGCATCGCTTCTTATGCGTATCTTCTTGAAGTACTGTCCTTTGACTGCGCCGCGGCATTTGAGAGCCTCGATCTTTGCTTTGATATCAGCCAGAGCCTTGCTGTCTGCCTTGTCGATATCAGCGGTGATCCTGTCGAGCTCCTTGCGTGCAAAGCCGTCTCTTGCCTCATTTATCTTTGCCTTGTAGCAGCGGATGAACATCTTGTCATACTTGCCGCTGTCAAGAGCCTTTTCAAGAGAATCAGCCTTTGCAGCATCAGGGATGGATGCGAACATATCCTTGAGCTCTGCTATCTGGCAGGTGATGAGAGCGTTGTCTACCTTTGCGATAAACGGAGCTGCGATCACTTCATCATACTTGTCGGATGCAAGCTCAGCTCTGATCTTTTCAAGCTCTTCGCGCTTTCTGGATGCAAGTCCCACGGTCTTGAGAGCTGCCTGATTCTTCTGTACATCGTTCTTTGCAAGCTTGATCTTCAGCAGATATTTACCTGCTGTCTTCTTGTCAAGCTTCATGTCGTGGATATATCTTGCGAGCTTGTCGAGCTCCTCCTCATTGAGAGCGGAGAGATCCTCGCACTTGTCTATGATCTCCTTTTCGTTGGCCTGAGCCTTGTTCATTTCCTCAACGGTGGCAAATACTGTGCCGTTGTAGGTGCGCTGATCCTTCTCTGCTTCGGTGATGAAGCTGTTGAGCGCATCGATAACGGGGACATTCTTCAGCTTGTACTTTTCGGA
>CAMHMM010000125.1 GCA_946186215.1 uncultured Ruminococcus sp.
CATGTGATTCTATGATACAGCTTTTCGGATCCTCATCCCGAAGGCAGTCACTGCTCCTGAAATATTCAAGAGCGGTCTTTATCACCCGTCTTCTGAACACAAGCGAAACGGATGATGCAAATTCTTCTGAAGATCTGATACCCTTATCTCCGAGAACAAGTGTATCATCCTCGAGCCGCACCGCTCCGGTGTATTCAAGATCGGCCAGAGCATCGTTTACAAGAAAGTAATCCACGCCCACGCTTTCGCATATAAGCGACAACTGAGACGGTGTCATCCGCCGTCTCAGTCTTTCAAGCAAAAAACAGATCAAAACTTTTATATCCGGCAGGAATGACATGGTAGGTCTGCCTGTTTCCATACTGCCTCCAAGCTCAGAAATTCGGATAATCAAGCATATGCGACAATACCGCGATATTTGCTGCTGCCTCAACTGCGGGGACGAATGAGGGAACAAGACAGCTCTGAGCCTTGCTGTCCTCACCGGTCACGACATTTTCAAGAGTGGAACAGTCTACCGCATTCACGCTTTTGCCGATATTCGGGTTAGGTCTGAATGCCACACGGAAAATTACAGGCATACCGCTGGTGATACCGCCAAGAAGACCGCCGTGATTGTTCGTGACCGTTCTGATATGACCGTGATCATCCGCATAGAATTCATCATTGAACTGGGTACCAAGCATTTTTGCAGCAGTAAAGCCCGCACCGAACTCAATACCGCTGACAAGAGGTATACCGAAGATAAGCTGTGAAATGGTGTTTTCCAGCCCGTCAAACATAGGCGAGCCTATACCTGCGGGAAGGTTGGTAACGGCGCATTCTATCACACCGCCAAGACTGTCCCCTGCCGCATCAGCCCGGGCCATATCATTTCTCATCATCGAGCCCTTGCGCTCGTTTATTACTGGAAAACGCTTCTTGCGCACTTCAACGATATCCTCGCGGGATACATTTACAGGATCAAAGGACTGATCCTTTATGTTATGAATCGACCAGATATGCGCACCCACATAAATGCTGCGCCTTTCAAGTATCTGCCCGCAAACTGCACCCGCAAACATGATAGGCGCAATAAGTTTTCTTGAAAGATGTCCGCCGCCGCGAACATCATTAAAGCCCTTGTAGCGGACAGTTCCTGTGTAGTCCGCATTTCCGGGACGGGCTATCCTCGGCACTGCATCAGCCTCATCGGGTACAAGCTCGTTGTTTGTGATAAGCGCCATAAGCGGCGAACCGGTAGTGCGGCACCCCTGAATGCCCGACATAATACTCGGGAACCCGCCGTCACGGCTTATGGTGTACTCAGAGCTGATGAGTCGCCTGCTCATAAAATCCCTGAGTGCTTCGGTGTCAATATATTCTCCCGGCGGAAGTGCATCCACTATGACACCTATTGCCGGGCCCTCGGCTTCGCCGAACACCGAAAAATCAATTCTGTTATGCCATGTAGACGACATCCATTCACGCCCTAACTATCGAAAATAACAGTCTCACCAAGCCGCGTTCAGACTATCTCAGCCACACCGCCAAGCGATCTCAGATCATCAAAAAATGTGGGATAGCTCTTGCTCACTGCCTGCGCATCCTTTATTATAACGGGTGAATCGGAATACATGGATGCAGCTATCGCCGCCGCCATAACGATCCTGTGATCGTTATAGGAATCCACCACACCGCCGTGGAATAAAGGAATGTGATCTATCTCAAGACTGTCTCCTGCTATGCGGACATTGCCGCCCATAGAATTTATCATGTCAGCAGTGCTGACAAGCCTGTCGCTTTCCTTTATACGAAGCCTCTGCGCATTTGTAAGCCTGCTTGTCTGACCGCAAAGACTGCCGAAAACCGCAAGTATCGGCACAAGATCGGGAATATCGGATACATCCTGCGTAAAGCCAGCAAAGCCGTCTTCCCTGCGGGCATTCCCGATAATATCGGTAATTGTGCGGTCTCCCTGTGCAGAATTAGAAGAAAGGCCGCTGATATCGATATCAGCTCCGAAAGCATTGGCAGTGTAGAAAAACGCTGCCTGGGAATAATCTCCCTCTGTGCTCACATCTGCAGGAGAATAGCTCTGCCCTCCGGCGATCTCAAATCCGTCATCAACGGTATCCACCTTAATGCCGAAAATGCGAAGTGTCTCAATAGTCATATCCGCATAGGGACGAGACTGGAGCGGTGACAAAAGCCTGATCCAGCTGTTGCCGTCCAGCAGGGGCAATGCAAAAAGAAGGCCTGTTACGAACTGTGAAGAAATATCCCCCTCAAGCTCGAAAATCCCGCTGCTGAGCCTGCCGCTCATATTCATCGGAAGGCCTGCTTCCCTGTCAAAGCTGATCCCTTTTTTTGAAAACTCCCTGATATAAGGAGTGATCGGGCGCTGAGGAAGCTTTCCATGTCCCTCAAACCGTGTATTTATGCCAAGTGCCGCTGCAATGGGTATGATAAAGCGAAGCGTTGAACCGCTTTCACCGCAGTCACATACCGCATCCGAAGCAACAGATCCGATACCATTTACTGTGTAGGTGTCATTATCCGCAGTGATCTGAGCGCCAAAGGCTCTCATTGCACTGCAGGTGACCTCAATATCCTTTGAGGATGTTACATCTCTTACAACGGATGTGCCCTGCGCCAGTGCCGCTGCTATGATATTCCTGTGAGAAAGGCTCTTTGATGAGGGTATCCTCACCGAGCCTTTTAGTCTTGATGGGCTTACCTTTATGTCCATGTGCCTTCTCCGTCATTCGAGCCAGGAAAGGAACTCATCGACAGACATCCTTTCCCTGTGCGATACGCCCACATCCCCGCAGATCACAATGTCGATGCTGCTGCCGGAACGCTTTTTATCATTAAGAGTTGCAGCGCCGAGCTGAGAAAGTGCCGGCTCTATCTCTATTTTAAGCTCATATTTTTCAAGGCAGGCAGATAGCTTTTCAGGCAGATCACTGCCGCACAGTCCTCTTTGAGCGGCAAGCTCTGTAATAAGCTCCATTCCCTTTGCAACTGCTCTGCCGTGAGAAATTCCTGTATAATTGTAATACTGCTCGATGGAGTGACCCAAGGTATGGCCGAAATTGAGAAGTTCGCGCTCGCCGTGGTCATATTCATCCGCTTCAACGACATCGCGCTTGATGGAGATGCAGTCAAATACCACATCGTCGATCACTTCGGGCAGAGAATCTATATCATATCCGCAAAGCTTTTCAAAAAGAGATGCGGATTTTATCATTCCGTACTTTATTACCTCGCCCATTCCGTCTATAAGAAAATATCTGGGCAGGGTTTTGAGCGTTTCGGTATCTATTATCACCAGTGAGGGCTGCTTGAATGCACCAACAAGGTTCTTGCCCTCGGGAATGTCTATAGCGGTCTTCCCTCCCACGGAAGAATCCACCTGGGAAAGCAGCGATGTTGGTATCTGGACAAGCTCCATTCCCCTGAGATATGTTGCTGCTGCAAAACCGGCCATATCGCCTGTAACTCCGCCGCCCAGCGCGATGATACCGTCCGCTCTGGTAAAGTGATTTGCAGCAAGGAATGAATATATATCGTTGAGCACTGCACTACACTTAGAAGCCTCGCCATGCTCAAAAGCGAAAAGCTCTGCTGAAAGCCCTGCTGACTTCAGGGACTCTATGACCGTTTCTGCATAGAGCGGTGCCACACTATCATCGGAAATAACAGCAAATCTCTTTGCCTTCAATGTCTGCGAGATCATACTCCCTGCGGTCCGTAAAAGCCCCTGACCGATCTGTACATCATACGAAGAGGATGCATTTACTCTGACTGTACGCATTATGATATACTCTCCTTTTGTCCTTTGCTGTCATTTCAAAATGACATTCTGACTCATGTTTGATTATAGCACAAGTTTTTTTGTATGTCAACAGATATTTTTTTAACATTTACCATGTGATCAACGGTGCCCATAACAAAGGAGCCGTCCATACAGAACAGCCCCAATAATGATCAGATATGCCTTCCCGCCCGCAGCGCGGAAGGAACGCAAAAAAAGCATATACCGCTATATTCAGTGTTTTCCGATAAAATACGCAGATGAACCGCAGGGAAGGATATATCCGAGCTCCACGGGCAGGCCTATCTCATCGGCTGTTATCTCTCCCTTGTGGCGCGAACCGATCACATCGTCTATGATATAAGCCATGACTGAAGGAGAAAGCCCCGTTGTATAGCTGTTGAGCAGGAAAAACAACGGCTCGTCCGACAAAAGCTGAGCACACTCCGTTACAAGGTCATAAACACAGTTTTCCAGTGTCCAAACCTCGCCGGAAGGGCCTCTGCCGTAGGACGGCGGATCCATTATTATCGCATCGTACTTTCTTCCGCGCCTTATCTCGCGCATGACGAATTTTTCACAGTCATCCACTATCCATCGGACAGGATTTTCCGAAAGCCCCGATGATGCAGCATTATCCCGTGCCCACGCTACCATACCCTTTGAAGCGTCCACATGGCAGACCTGTGCTCCCGCTGCTGAACAGGCAAGTGTAGCACCGCCGGTGTAGGCAAAAAGATTGAGTACACTGACTTCCCTGCCCTGCGCCCTGCGGCTTTGTATGAGCTTTGTGAAAAACTCCCAGTTTGCAGCCTGTTCGGGGAAAAGTCCTGTATGCTTGAATCCGGTCGGGCGTATATTAAAGCGAAGCTTTTTCCCTATTTCAAGGTCATAGTCGATGGTCCATGAATCAGGGAGCTTCTTGCGTATCTCCCATTTTCCGCCGCCCTTATCGGAGCGGTGATAATGCCCGTGAGCATTTTCCCAGAGAGAAGTTTTGCGCTCACTTTTCCATATTACCTGCGGATCTGGGCGGATAAGAGTATAATCCCCCCATTTTTCAAGCTTTTCCGAACAGGTACAGTCAACAAGGTGATAGCTTTGCCACCTGTCTGCAATTCTCATATCATGACCTCTTTATATTTTTGAAAGCACGAAAGGCATAGGCTGTTTTTCATGCGTTGTTCAGTATTTATTTCAGAGTTTTCAGGCTTTTTTCGATAGTTTCGGAAATATCAACAGCGATACGGTTAGTCATTTCAAAATCCTGCCCCTCGACGGTCACGGATATGACAGGTTCTATCTCCTCACGGACGGTTATCTTACCCCGCGTACCAAGCTCAGCGCTGTATTTCTCGATCACATCGCCCACTTCGGGGATATTCTTCCATATCTCCCGCATTTTTTCCTCTATCCTTACGGAAAGCCTTACCTGCGGATAGCGCTCCATGATGGCAGCCAGCTCATTCAAGGTGCAGTTGAGGGTACACATCATGCCAAGTATTATCCCCATCCAGAGTATGCCGTCAAAGGTATTGGAAAGGGATCTGCCGCCGATGCTGCCAAAATACACTCCGCCGCCCGGACCGCCCATAGCTGCAGCAGTATAACCCTTTTGCATAAGCTGCGCGATATGCTGCTCCGTCTTCCCGGTAGATTTAAGAGAAATGCCGTTATATTCGGCAAAATCCGAAAAGCCCGTATTCATAAGAGGAGTGACCACAACGGTATTCTCCGCAAGAAGCCCACGCTCTTTTAAAATCATAACAAATGCTGCAAACAGTCTGTCATTGTCGCAGGGCGCACCGCTGCTGTCAACACATATACACCGACTTGCATCACCGTTGAGGGCAAAGCCCACATTGCAGCCCTTTTCACGGATAAATTCCGAAAGAGATGAAATATCACCGATACCACAGCCGCGGTTGATATTCGTGCCATCAGGCTCGGAATTCATTAAAAACACCTTTACACTGCTGTTTTTGAAA
>CAMHMM010000126.1 GCA_946186215.1 uncultured Ruminococcus sp.
GAATCACTTGAATTTTTTTGCAGTAAAAGTGGATTTTCATTCATTTCATTTATTATATCAATGATTTCTTGATTCATATAATTATTATTACAGATATTCATATTCTTTGTGATAACGCTGATAAGAGATATCATCCGGAAAAACAAGCGGCTGATTTTCAATGCACTCGGGTATATCCTGCCTGTTTTTGCGGGAGTCGGGATATTCTATCTTCAGGCATCATCCAATACAGGCTGGCTGGATCAGCTGCTGTTCAAATTCAGCGTGAGAAGTGCCATGAATGAGGATGATCCCGGAGGGCTCATCAATTCGCTCATATGGAATTTTGAATCTGCATTCAATATGGGCAACGGCATCATATTTATGATAACATTTTTCGGTGCTCTGCTTATCATTATGCTCACAGGCATCTATCTCGTAAAGGAAAAAAAGCTTGGTGCGCTGTTTGAGCGGGCTGAATACAGTCTGCCTCTGGGAGTGTTTTCGGGCGTTGCACTGCAGCTGTTTGTGCTTAAAAATCATTCTGCCGTGCATGAATTTGCTTTTATAAAATTCTCGGCATTTATTATTCTGACTGTTCCTATGCTTGCTGTGCTCATGCGCAATTATATGTTTACTAAGCAGGATAGAACAAAGGTGTTCGTTATCTCATCCGCTGTATTTACAGCAATCCTGCTTTTCATGACGGGCGTTCCTGTGTATACCGCAAAATATATTTCCGACCGCAGTTATCCTGTGGAGTATAAGTATGAGGAAAAGATAGGCGAAAATACAGACTATTATGATGTGGTGTTTACGGATATAAGTGAGCTTGCCATTGAAAATACACCGCCTATGCCATATCTTTACGCAAAGAAGCTCATTTACTATGTGGACGATGTTCAAAAGATATTTACTATGTTTCCCGACCTGTCCGATGAGGCGAAAATATTATTTGTCACACGGGCGGGAAACGAGCTGCCTGACGGTATCGAAGCCGCAGGTATCAGATATGAAGATAATGAGATTATGATCACGGAGATAGTGCGTTGAATAAAGAGGCTATGGATACATAGTCATATGCTTTTATAAGAGCATATTTTAAGAAAAATGACAGTTACAGGTGATAATATGGGTTCAATTTACGGAAAGATCTTCAGGATATCCACATGGGGAGAATCCCACGGAAAGGGCGTAGGCGTAGTGATCGACGGTTGCCCTGCAGGGCTTTCTCTCAATGAGGATGATATACAGGCGTTTCTTGATCTGCGTCGGCCGGGACAGTCGAAATATTCTACTCCCAGAAGCGAGGGGGACAAGGCTGAGATCTTGTCGGGAGTCTTTGAAGGGCGCACTACCGGAACGCCAATCTCGATAGAGGTGCGCAATACCTCGCAGCGTTCGGGTGACTATTCCGAGATCGCATCCTATTATCGTCCCGGGCACGCTGACTATACCTTTGATGAAAAATACGGCTTCCGCGACTATCGCGGCGGCGGGCGTTCATCGGGCAGGGAGACCATAGGCAGGGTTGCGGCAGGTGCTGTGGCATCAAAGCTGCTTGAAAGCGTGGGAATAACCGTATGCGCCTATACCCGCGCTATCGGCGGTATCGAAGCTGCAGAGACAGACAGAAATGAGATAATGAACAACCGCCTCTATATGCCCGACAGGGCTGCGGCACAGAGGGCAGAGGAGTATCTTGATGCACTTATGAAGGAGGGCAATTCTGCGGGAGGCATCGTTGAATGTGTAGCAGAGGGACTTCCTGCGGGACTTGGCGAAACGGTATTTGATAAGCTCGATGCAGAGCTTGCCAAGGCTGTAATGTCCATCGGCGCGGTCAAGGGAGTGGAGATCGGCGAGGGAATGAACGCTGCAAGGCTCACAGGTTCAGAAAATAACGATCAGTTTATTATCCGTGACGGCAGCATTGCGAAGGCTTCAAATCATTCAGGCGGAGTCCTCGGCGGTATGAGCGACGGATCTCAACTCGTGCTTCGTGCCGCATTCAAGCCTACTCCATCCATATCGGCAATGCAGCGCACGGTAAACAAAAACGGTGAGGAGATAGATATATCTGTCAAGGGAAGACATGATCCCATAATCGTTCCCCGCGCAGTGGTAGTTGTTCGTTCCATGACGGCACTGGTGCTTGCGGATATGCTGCTTATGAATATGAGCGCAAGGCTCGACGGCATACAGCGGTTTTACGGCATAAACGAAAAGTAAGAAACAAGGCGGTGATCCTATGGAAAAGAAGGACAACAGGAATGTATTCAGGGTAGTTATAATGAATGCCTTTTCTCTCCATAAGGATGTCGCCTCAAATGATGAGATAAAGGAAAGGCTTTTGTCATCAGGAAAGGTCACTGGCACCAATCTCTGTGTTATGATATGTGCTGTCCTGATAGCGGCGGCGGGGCTCAATACAGGCTCTACAGCCGTTATCATCGGAGCGATGCTGATATCGCCGCTCATGGGCTCTCTTCTTGCAATGGCATACGGTACGGCCTCGGTGGATACATTCACATTTGAACGCCATCTGCTGGGCTTTATTTTCCAGATCATCGCCAGCATAATCGCTGCGACCATATTCTTTCTTATATCGCCCATCAAGACACCCACTGCGGAGCTGCTCGCACGAACGAGCCCCACATTTTTCGATGTAGTGATAGCCTGTACGGGCGGTATCGCGGGGATAATCGGGCAGACGCGAAAGGACAGATCAAATACCATCATCCCCGGCGTTGCCATCGCCACAGCGCTGATGCCGCCTCTTGCCACCTGCGGCTATTCCATAGCCAATGGGAAATGGGCTATGCTCAGGGGTGCGCTGTACCTTTTTGTTATCAACAGCTATTTTATCTATATGTCGGCCGATGTGATACTTACACTGCTTTCCATACCCAAGGTGCGGGAGCTTACTCCTGAGGAATGGAAGAACAAGCGCAGAAAGATGATAAGAAATGCTGTTCTGATCGCTGTTCCGAGTATCATACTCACGATCATAATGGCTCATTCTGCGTAACATCCGGAGGATGCATTTATGATACTTGAAGAATTTGACAGCAGCATAAGTGCAGTCATTGATCCCTGCGATATCCGTAAGGAATTGCCGGATATGCCGAAGGTAGTCGTATCATGCTTTGAAAGAGGTACCTTCGGGCGTATGCTGGATGTATACGGCGGCACGATCATGGATGAATGCTCGGTTGCAAATATGGCTATCCCCGTATATAAGACTGTTTACAAGGGCACGCCTCTTGCACTTGTGCTGATGGACTGCGGTGCATCCTGCTGTGCGGCGCTGTGTGAGGATCTGTACTGCATGGGCGCACAGATGCTGGTATTATTCGGCTCCTGCGGTGTCCTCGACAGCACCTTGTCAGACTGCGCCGTGATGATACCCGATGCGGCTGTGCGGGATGAGGGTACGAGCTACCATTATCTTCCTTCATCCGATGAGATCAAGGTCAACGAACGACATATCCCTGCATTTACACGGCTACTTGATGATGCATCAGTTAAATATGCGGTGGGCAAGGTCTGGACGACCGATGCAGTTTACAGGGAAACAAGAGCCAAGGTGCAAAAGCGCCGTGAGCAGGGCTGTATCTGCGTGGATATGGAATGCTCCGCAGCTGCGGCTGTAGCGAGGTTCAGGAATAAGGATATTTTTCATTTTTTCTTTGTTGCTGATGTCCTCGGGCAGGACAGCTGGGATCCGGGCTGTATTTCCAATTCCGCAAATTTCAGCGGGAAGGACAAGGCCGCATGGCTCGCTATGGAATTTGCGTTGTCTGTGAGCCGGAATTACGGGAACTGATAAACGGAGCATTTATATGGATAAGGATATGTTTGGGGCAGCACAAGAGGTGCTTGCCCAAAGGCCCCAAAAGCTCACCGACAGGAAAATGTGGCTGTTTGTGGCCGTAAATACCGCGCGGGCGCTTATCGCAGCTGTCAGCAAGGATGAGCTTTCAAAGGATAGGTTTACGGACTGTGGCTGTGTAAGCGAGCTTCAATATAATTTTGATATGATACAGGGGATATACGGTAGAAGATTTTCCTCAAAGAAAAACCCTGTGTATAATTATCTGTGCTCTCTTGTAGCGTTTTTTCCGGATGGTGATCTTTCTGATGATGACCGCAGACTGATAACGGAATACAACAGTGAGGACAGATATCTGCTCTATGAAATGAGGTGAGCTCTGTGACTATACTCAGATACGGGAACACGAACACTGTGTTTCTGGACGGTGGACTGCTCATCGACACGGATTACGCGGGAACGATGCAGGGCTTTTACCGTGCGATCAAGGAAAACAATATCCGCGTAAGCGATATCAGATATGTTCTTGCTACACATTATCATCCCGACCATATAGGGCTTGTGTCAGAGCTTATGGAGCAGGGAGTCAAACTGTTGCTTATTGATACACAGCGTGATCATGTCCATTTTTCCGACGGGATATTTGCGCGGGAAAAAAGACTGAACTACAGACCTGTAGATGAAACAAAGGCTGTTGTGATATCATGCGGTGAGAGCAGGACTTTTCTTAAAGATATGGGAATTTCCGGCGAAATAATCTCCACACCAAGTCACAGTCCCGACAGCGTTTCGGTCATTCTCGATGATGGATGCTGTATTGTAGGTGATCTGGAACCTTTGCAGTACTTGGAAGCCTATGAGGAGAACGCTGCACTCAGAAATGACTGGGAGCGGATAAGGAGCTTTGCTCCGACAAGGATAATTTATGCCCACGCCAATTCTCAGGTGTTTGACAAGGAAAACGCTGAATAAAACATAAGGGCTTGACAGAGATTTCTGCAAACATATGCAACGACGGCACAAAACAGGGAGAAACGAAAAATGGCAGACAAAAAACAGGACGCAGAGAAGGAAAAGAAGAAAAAAGGCTTGACCGATGAACAGGAACAGGCGATAGTAGATCTTATATTCGACTACAAGAATTTCTGGGTAGGTATTGCCGCAGTGATACTCGGCCTGTTTCTTGCATTCGGGTCTGTAAAGGGTTTGATCGGATACGCTACTGCTACGGAGAGATTTACCGTTGATGTTCATTTGATATCCTCCAAGAAATCCACATACTATGACAGCTCCAAGTCCATAGACAGCCATAATGCGCCCTATGTTGCCACATGGCAGTATACTCTGGAGGGGGAGACCTATACCTTTGAGACCAAGGAGGAGTATCAGCACCCTGCAGACAGGAAGGGAGTCTTCTACCGCGACAGTAAAGGTGAGATCCACCAGTTTTCCACGGGCAAAACAGGCGGCGGGGATATCATATCCACATTAAAGCTCATCGCCATCCCGATCATCGTTTTTGCAGGCGGTATAGTGCTTATCCAGACAGATCTGCCGAAAATGAAAAAGCGTTTCGGGAAGAAAAACAAGGCAGCTCCCGAAGTCAAAGCAGACGGTAAGAAAAAAAGAAGCAAAATGAGGTGACTGTATGGCAAAACAACCTTTCATATGCCCTATGATTGACATGGATTGTAAATTATCAGACACCATACAAGAATACTATATTTCATGTAGTAGATATAGGTATCATACCTTTGTAAATGTTTATGGTGGATTTGAGAGATTTAAAGAGCATGTATATAATTTGATGGATAAAAACAATGTCATCAAAACCCCTCTTTTATACGCGTGTTCTTTTGAGTTTTTGTCAAAACACATTTCAGAGTATACTTTAAAAATATGGACTCCTCATGGATATATTATCTTAATTTCTTTTGAAGACTCTATTGTGACAGATAT
>CAMHMM010000127.1 GCA_946186215.1 uncultured Ruminococcus sp.
GGCGGATTTGATATATCAAAGGCAACGATCGCAGACCCCCTCACCTATGAGGATATGGACGCAATGGTGACCGAAATGGCAGCACTGCGCAAGGGCAAGATGACCGAGGACGAATGCAGGGATCTCCTGAAAAAGTCCAACTATTTCGGCACAATGCTCGTTAAAATGGGCAAGGCAGATGCACTTCTGGGCGGCGCTACATACTCTACCGCAGATACCGTCCGTCCCGCACTTCAGATAATCAAGACAAAGAAGGGCGCAAACCTTGTAAGCTCCTGCTTTATCCTTTTCCGTGAGAAGGACGGCAAGCAGGAAACTATCGCAATGGGTGACTGCGCTATCAACCTGAGCTATTCCGACAAGCTCGACAAGGAGGGCAATGTTGTTCTCACCGCAGCACAGCAGTTGGGTGAGGTAGCAGTTGAGACCGCAAGGACAGCTGCATTCTTTGGTATCGATCCCAAGGTAGCAGTCCTCAGCTTCTCCACCTACGGCTCCGGCAAGGGCGGCACCGTTCAGCTCAGCCACGATGCAGTTATCGAGGCACGCAAGATAGATCCCGAGCTTGTGATCGACGGTGAATTCCAGTTTGACGCAGCTGTATCCGCAGAGGTAGCAAAGACAAAGTGCCCCGATTCCAAGGTTGCAGGTCAGGCAAACACATTTATCTTCCCGCTCATCGAAGCAGGAAATATCGGCTACAAGATCGCACAGCGTCTTGGCGGCTATGAGGCATACGGCCCCATTCTTCAGGGACTCAATGCGCCTATCAACGACCTTTCAAGAGGTTGCAATGCGGATGAGATCTATAAGATGGCTATAATCACCGCAGGCATGGCATAAACCATCGTCACTGTCTCCCCTGCACGCACAATGCAGGGGAGAAATATTAAGCGGAGGATGGCCGCGTCTTAAGAAATGACTTTTGTCATATTATAACCCTTCCTTTTCTCACTGTTTTTTGTTTCAAAAATGATATATAATCAGTACAGCGATCACATCATGATCATATCATAAGAAAACAGGCTTTAAGGAGTGTTATGTAATGAACAGAAAAATCGGCATGGCGGGTTCATTAGTCAATGCAGGTACGGTGCTTGCCTTTGCACTGTTTATGCTTGCAGGTATGACTTTTGCAAGCTACTTTGTCTGCATATTCCTGTCACTGAGCTTTATCTGTATGGCAGCTGCTTTCAGTTCGGAATGCACCGACAGGACAAGGACAGCAGGAAATACAGCTCTTGCATTATCAGCGGTTTATTCCACATTGATCATGCTTGTATACTTTACTCAATGCACTACCGTTATGAATGAAGATCTGAGCGGAGATGTTATGCGGGTACTGGATTACAGGTATATGGGACTGATGTTCAATATCGACCTGCTGGGATATGGAATAATGGCTCTTTCGACATTTTTTATCGGACTTACGGTGAATGTAAAGAACAAAAAAGACAAGCTGCTGAAGATCCTGCTGATGCTTCATGGCCTGTTCTTCCCGGGGTGCTTTATAATGCCTGTGACGGGGATGTTCCTCGGCCATGACGGTTCACCATCCGCCGGTGGAGTGATAGCACTGGAAATATGGTGCCTTTATTTCCTGCCGATAGGGATATTGTCATTCCTGCATTTTAGGGAAAGAAAAGACTGAGAATATGCTGTAAAAAATTAAAAATTTCGGGGAGGTAATTCTATGCTGGAACTTGTTGAACAAAAGCGAATTAAAAAAGCGGATATTGCAGATGAGCTTTCATCTATGCGAACGGAGCTTATTGATCTGGCGAATGCAGCGAAAGCAGCGGGTATCCCCGTTATAATCACCATGGACGGGTGGTCGGCTGCGGGCAAGGGCTCTCAGATCGCACGGCTCATCAAGTATATGGATCCCCGCTTTTACAATGTCCGTCCCGTGCGCCGTCCCAATGAGCAGGAGCTTCGCAAGCCATGGATGCACCGTTTCTGGCTGAATATCCCGAAAAAGGGCGATTTTCTGATCCTCGACGGAAGCTGGTACAGCGATATAATCAAATCCTACATGAACGGTGAGATCACAAAGGACGAATACAAGCAGAGGATAAATGATATCAACACCTTTGAAAGGCAGCTCACCGATGACGGCTACCTCATTATCAAGCTTTTCCTGCATATAACGCAGGATGAGCAGAAGCGCCGCCTAAAATCCCTTGCATCCGATGAATTTACCAAGTGGCGCGTGGACGAGCAGGATTTTATCAATAACCGTCGTTATGACAAGCTGTTCAAACGCTACGATAAAACACTGTGCCGCACCAATACAGCCTATGCGCCGTGGAATGTCATCCCCGCAAACGACCGTGTCACCGCACAATATACCATAATGCAGGTCGTGACAGGCGCTATAAGGAGCGCTTGTGCTGCAAAGGCAGAGGGCGCAGCTTTCAGGATGAACGCGCCGTTCCCGACGATCGTTCCGAAGTCCGGCAGCTTCAGCCTTATCGAAGTGAAGAAGCTTGCCGATACCGATATGGACA
Source organism: uncultured Ruminococcus sp. (assembly GCA_946186215.1). Taxonomy (GTDB): domain Bacteria; phylum Bacillota; class Clostridia; order Oscillospirales; family Ruminococcaceae; genus Huintestinicola. The sequence goes on from CAMHMM010000127.1 coordinate 2,511, forward strand.
AGAGCCTCACCGAGGAAGAGTATGAAAAGGCTCTTGATAAATATCAGGAGCGGCTCTTTGAACTGCAGAACATATGCTATCAGCTGAAGATCCCAGTTATCGTTGCCTATGAAGGCTGGGATGCGGGCGGAAAGGGCGGCAATATCAAGCGCCTTGCCTCAGCGCTCGATCCGAGAGGCTATGAGGTTAAGCCGATCGCCGCACCCGAGCCGTCAGAGCTGGCACGGCACTATCTGTGGCGATTCTGGACAAGGCTCGAAAATGACGGGCATTTCACTATATTCGACCGCACATGGTACGGCAGAGTGATGGTTGAGCCGATAGAGGGCTTCACTCCCGTTGAAAGGGCGGATATGGCCTACCGCGAGATCAACGAATTTGAGCGTCAGCTCACTGACTGGGGCGCTGTGGTCATCAAGTTCTGGATAAATATTGACAAGGATGAGCAGTACAGGCGCTTCAAGGAGCGCGAGAACACCCCGTCGAAGCAGTGGAAGATAACCGATGAGGACTGGCGCAACCGCGAGAAATGGGATGAATACGAAAAGGCCGTTGACCGCATGATAAGCCTTACCTCCACCGATTTTGCACCATGGACGGTGGTAGAGGGCAACGACAAGAAATATGCCCGCATAAAGGCACTCAAGACCGTCTGCGACAGGCTTGAAGACCATATAAGGCATCTGAGCGGCAGACATTATGATTAATAATCGTGCCTTTCTCCGCATTCTGCAGGGAAAGGCGCTTAATTACAGAAAAAGCGCATCAGGTATTTCACGCAACATTGAACGGGAGAAAAGAACATGAGTTTATTGGGCGCAATGGTAAGAACATATGAGGGCGGACGGCGGTCGTCGGAGCAGATAGGCGATGTGCAGCGCAAGCACCTGAAAAAGCTGGTGGACTTCGCAAGAGAGAACAGCCCCTTTTACAAAAGGCTGTACAGCGGGCTGGGGGAGGATCCCCGGTTTGAGGAGCTGCCTGCGGTGACAAAGCCGCAGATGATGGCAGAGCTTGACGATGTATTCACCGACAGGGAGATAACTGCCGAAAAGATAGACGAATTCACTGCCGACACGGAAAATATCGGCAGGATGATAAACGGGAAATATCTTATTTTCAAAACATCCGGTTCCACGGGCAATCCCGCAGTGGTGCTCTATGACAAGCAGAATATAGATGTATCCTCATCGGTGGCGGCATTCCGCACTTTTGCCCGCCGCGAGGATTATGATGCATTCATGAAGCACGGCAAAAAGACCGCGGGCGTATTTGCCGATCACGGCTTTTACCTTGCCTGCGGGATGTCGCGCTATCTGCAGCTGAAAATGCCTCAGAAGAAAACGAAGATCACCGTGGATGTAAATTCACCCGAGCAGGAGATAGTGCGGCAGCTCAATGATTTTCAGCCTGCCATGCTCAGCGGCTATCCATCCAATCTGGCGCTGCTTGCGGGCTTTGAGGAGCTGGATATCCATCCTGATGTGGTGATCACGGGCGGTGAGCTTCTCACAGATGATATCCGCAGGAAGCTTACAGACAAGTTCGGCTGTTATGTGCAGACACATTATTCCTGCACCGAGGGCGGCGAGATCGCCTGTGAATGCTCCGAGGGACATCTACACATCAACGAGGACTGGGTGATAGTCGAGCCGGTCGATAATGATCATAATCCCGTGCCCTGCGGCACAATGTCAGACAAGGTGCTGATAACCAATCTTTCCAATTACATCCAGCCCTTTATCCGCTATGAGCTCACCGACAGGATAATTGTTCATGATGAAGGCTGCCCCTGCGGTAAGGCAACGCGCTGGCTGGAGATAGAGGGCAGGACAGATGATATACTCATATTCGAGAATGGTATCCGTATCGCGCCCATGTCGCTTTACAAGGTGCTTGAGGAAGTAAAGGGCATGACGAGATTTCAGCTGGTGCAGCGCTCACCCCGGCTCATGGAGCTCAGGCTCATAGCCGATGACAGAGAGACGGTATTCGAGTCGGCGAAGCACGATCTTCTTGAATTCTTTGAAAGCAAGGGGATACACGGCGTTCAGATCGATCTTTCGGAGGATGCGCCCATGGCCAACAAGGTAAGCGGAAAATTCAAGCACATCTATTCGGAAGGTCGGTAAAACCGACAGCTTCCCGTATGCTGATTTGAACCGCAATGTTTATTTTGAAGCTCGGAACTATTGTTTATCTTATATATAAGAATTGCTTGGTCGGTAAGACCGACAGTTGCCCGTTCGCTATTTTGTGTGACATCGCTTATTCGGGGCTCGGAGCTTTTATGACTGTCAAAACACTGCAATTACCCGGTCGGCAAGGCCGACAGCTACCCGTATGCTGATTTGAATTGCAATGTTAATTTGAAGCCCGGAACCATTGTTTATCTTACATATAAGGATTGCTCGGTCGGTAAGCCCGACAACTGCCCGTAAGCTGATTTATTGAAACGATGAATATGTCCTCCCCGCAGAAACGGGGAGGACATATTTTTGACAATGCTCACTGATATCTCGCAGTGGTTTTCCTGCATTTTATACAGCATACCACTACATACAAAAAAACTCACTGTTACAGACAATTGCTTATAACAGTGAGTTTTCTTTGGCGGAGAAGGGAAAATTCGTACCCTGCTGTCCATCATGCAGATAATGACTATAACAGCGGCTCTGTAAACATACATATCCTGTAAATCTTGAAGCCCTCTTAGCTATCCGGATCATTCCTTAATTCCGACGGAGGGATACCATAAGTTGATTTGAATATCCTGCCCATATATTTATAGTCATCATAACCGAGGATATCTGCGATCTCTGAAAGCTGCTTGCTGCTCGATATCACCATTCTGCGGAGCATCTGCATTTTAAGACTTGAAACATATTCCGTAAACGAAACGCCCATATTCTGAGTGAACATATGACTCAGGTGAGCCTTATTCACATAACAGCTGTCGGCAACATTTGCAAGTGTCAGCTTCGTGAAGCGGTTATCCAGTATGTAATCTACGGCTGTTTTGGTTATCCCGTAAAGACCGTCGGGGTAGTATTTTCTGATAGTATCGGAAATATCGGATAAAAAACCGAGGATCGTTTCTCTGGTCTCGCTGTCGCCTGAGGATGTGATGTTTTTGAGTATCACATCGGGCTCGGGTATCAGGTCGGTTATCCATTCGTGAGTGTTGCAGACCTCGTCATAGATCTTTTCTACTGCGTGTATGGCTGCTTTATCAGGTGGTTATGCTATATCAACA
>CAMHMM010000128.1 GCA_946186215.1 uncultured Ruminococcus sp.
AAGGTGTCTCTTGATGAATCAGAGCTGAAATACCATGTCCTGCCGTTGTATGCCTGACGCTGCCAGCCGAGCCCCCATGTTTCCGAGCCCTGACCATTTGCTGAGGTGAAAAGATCTATCGTGTCCTGTGAGAAAAATCTGTTGGAGCCGTAGCCGCCTGTGAGCATCACAGAGGCAAGCTTTGCAAGGTCTGCGGCGTTTGCGAAAAGTCCCGCATGGCCTGAGATCCCGCCGAGACAGTGGAACGCATTCGGATCGTGTACCTCGCCCTGCAGTGTGTATGTCCTGACACCGTTGAAGCTTCTCGCTCCGCCGTATGTGTTGCCCGCATACTCCGTTGCGGCGCAGTCATCTGCGGTAAATCCGTTGTCGAGAGGCTTGTAGGTGATGTGGGAAAGCTGCATGGGATCGTAGAAATTCTGGTGCATATATGAATTGAGATCTGTGCCGCTTACCTTTTCCACGATAAGGCCGAGTATCATATAATTGATATCGGAATAAAGAGTTTGTGTCCCGGGCTCATATAAGAGTGGTGTCTGGCGTATCGCAGAAATGAGGGAATTTCGTGTTTCCTCCTTTGAAAGACCGGAGACATAGAGCGTGTTTGCTGTTGTGCTGTATGCGTTGTAGCTCATGGTGCGCTGGTCGAAACCGCTGTTGTAGTAGAAGGGATCGGCCTGGAAGCCCGACTGGTGGCAGAGAAGCTGTCTTACCGTCATATTCTTCTTCCATATGCGCTGTGTTTCAAGGTAATTGTATTCGTAGCCCTCTCTTGTGATATCCTGCGTTTCCGAGGAAAATTCATCCCCGAGATACTTTGTAACCTTGTCGTCAAGGCTTATCTGTCCTTCATCCAGAAGCTTTTGTATCGCAAGATTGGTGGAATACGCCTTTGTTACCGAGGCAAGGTCAAATAGCGTGTCTGTGGTGATATCGCCGCTGTCGGTCAGGGGAGTGCCGTCCTCCTTATAGCTGCTCAGCTTTCCCCACGCATTGTTGTAAACGAGCCTGCCGCCCTTTATAATGGCAAGCTGAGCGCCGGGAAAGCCGTTTTCCACATCATGCTCGATGATATCGGAAATAAGCTCTATTGCCTGCGGGGATATGCCTGATTCCTCGATGGAGACGTCGAGTATAACAGGGTAGGGGATAAATACCTGCACTGCCTTTTCTGTGGATACAGGGAAGATATTTGTCACTGCAACGGAATTCATGCCGTCCTTTGTCACGCCCGAAATATCCGCTTTGTAGGTCTTTCCGGCCTGCATTTTGGATGTGTCGGCTCTTACTCCGTTTATTTCAAGCTCAAAGGAATCTACTGCGCTTCCGACGGAAATATATATATCACCCTGCCCGTGATAAAACTCAAATCCGTATCTGCCGTTCATTGCGAGAGTGTCGTCCACATATCCCGCCCAGTCGGGGAATTCGGGTGAGCACTGCCACTGCATATCCGGTATGGATGATTCGGAAATGACCACACTGCCTTTTGGAGCAGCAGCGATTGTTTCCTCCGCTTCTGTTTCGGCTTCGTCGGGAGCGGTCGTGACTGCCTCCGCTTCAAATTCCTTTTCGCCCTGCTCGGAAAGAGTGACACTGGTAAGAATTATATCATCATTAAGCGGTGAATTGCTTTTAGCGCATGAGGTGAGCTCAGCGCAAAGAAGCAGCACCGCTGTAAGTGCAGCGGCTTTTCTCTTCCATGGATACAAAATGATTCCCTCCTGATCATCTGTGACGCACAGCCGCAGGTCCCGTCTGATGCAGCAGCCTCGTTCCTGCGGTTTCCGTGATATCAATATTCAAGTCCGTATCCCGAATGATACATTATTTCGTCGGTGTACCGGTTGTCTTTATCAATGGTGTGTATATCAACAGGCAGCTTCCCGTGGGGCTTGTTTGCTCCGAACACGGTGAGCAGTGCGGCAACATAGTTAGGTCCCCAGCTCAGCGTTTCACCGTTGAAGCGGGTGGGTATCTCAGCCATGTCCATTGCGCCGTACCCTACGAGTATTGCATCGGCAGCTGTATACCGTGCGCAGTCATAGGGAAGCTCCATGCTGAGGAGTATCGCCTTTTTGCCGTTCTTGTGGGCTATGCCTATGGCTTCGTCAATGAACCTTGCCTGCCAGCCCATTTCGTCATTTTTGTCCATATATTCGCGGCGGTAGACCTCCGAGCCGATTATCACCGCTTCGGATGCTGCGATCTCCTCCTCTGATTCGGAGGCGCTTCCCTCTGTGAAGCAATGGACTATCACATTCGCATTTTCGGGGATGATGCCGTTTCTTTTCAGCATATCCACGGTGTAATTCATCGCATTGGCACCGCTTTCGTAAGGGTGAAAATAGATCACCTGCTGCTCTTCGGAAAGCTTTATCGGCAGTGCGTTTTTTTCGTTTTTGACCATAGTCACCGCAAGCTTTGCCACGCCGAGCTCCTTTTCGTGGTGATCTTCACAGCCTACATTTTCAAGAGCGTTGTTTATCTTTTCCTTCAGGACCGCGTTTTCATCTTCATCCTCAGCTCTTTCAGAAATGATATTCTTCCGAAGCTTCAAAGCGATTATCCTTGAAACGGCGGCGTCTATCTTGTCAGCTTCTATCTCGCCCGATTTCACTGCCTTTTCCACAAGCTCCAGCTGCTCGGCAAGGACTTCAAGATCCTCTGTGCATCCGATATGCACAGGCTCGGAAATGATATCTGCCCCTGCGTTGATGGCAAGCACCAGCATTTCGTGTGTATCAAAGTTTGCCGTCATGGGCTCGGTATCCATGGAATCGGTCATTATTATGCCGTCAAAGGCCATATCCGTGCGGAGAATGTCCATCATATCATCGGAAAGGGATGCGGGGAGATAGATATCCTCGCCGCTTTTCTTTGATGTACAGGTATCTGCTTCGATCTGCGGGCACTGTATGTGAGAAACTATTACCATATCCGTGCCGGCTTCCACAGCGGCTGAAAACGGGATGAGTTCTTCGTTGCTCAGAGTGTAGTATGTTCTGTCGGTGACGGGCAGGCCTGAAGCGTTATCAACGCCTGTGTCTCCGTGTCCGGGAAAGTGCTTTACTGCGGTGCATATCCCGTGCTTTTGTATCGCGCCGATGAAGGAAACGCCCATTTCGGCCGAAACTGCGGGATCTGAGGAAAAGGAGCGCAGATTCAGTATGGGGTTAGAGGGATCGCTGTTGAGGTCGAGAACCGGAGCGAGATCTGTATTGATGCCCAGTGTTGCAAGCTCAGAGCCGATTATTGAAGCGTTTACTGCGGCGGCCTTCGGGTTGCCTGTTGCAGCGACTGCCATATTGCCGCAGGTAGCTGTAACGGTGGGGACCCTCGTGATGTCTCCGCCCTCCTGATCGGTGCATATGAACATTGGTATGGCTGATGAGCTGCTGTATGCGGCGTTCTGCAGATCGTGGATGAGTCGCACTGTATTTTCTGTGCCCGCGCAGTTTTGCCTGTAAAGGATAAATCCGCCGATATTATGCTCGGTAATAAAGGAACTGAGCTCTTCCGGCAGAGTGTTCATATCGTGTGGCTCCCCGTCGGTCTCCTGCCAGCTTTCCGCGGAAATGGCGATCATCTGGCCTATCTTTTCGGAAAAAGTCATCCCTGCGGTGATCTTCTGAGCCTTCTTCATGAATTTATCAGCTTCGGGAGCAGGTTCGGCTGCTTTTGTGGTCACTGCGGAGGTGATAGTGGTCACGGTGGTGGTTTTAGCGGATGTTTCCGTGAGTGCTTCGGTGGTTGTCGGTGGTGCAGTCGTTTCCGGGGCGACCTGCACAGCGGGAACGGAGCTTGTGTTTGCATTGTCATCCGGCGCTCTGCTTGTACATCCTGATGCTGTTATGAGTGCCGCGCACAAAAGGGCAGCAGCCCCGTGTTTTTTTGCCATTGGAATATGCTTCCCTCCAAGATGCGTTCTGATGATTGGGAAAAGCCCTGTACAGGCACAGAGCCGTTATCCGTGCATTTTGTTTCCGTGCTGATGAATGGAACAAAAACACTGTTTTTCCCTGATAATCACCTATTATAGCACATCCGATGCCCTTTGTCAAATTTTTTTGCAGGCAGGCGGTGCCTGCACCCACCCGTACTCTGATTTGTGCGTAACGCTCATTTGCGGCTCGAAACTTTACTTGAACCCGAATACTATCGCTCTAAGTCGGCAGTTCCTTTCCTCTTTCAGGTGAGTCAAGCTGGTTTTGGTGAGTTGAGTTGCTTCAGACAGTGAATGAATATATGAATGCACTTACTTGCCGCCCCTGAAAGGAGAGGTGCCGAGAGTATCGATGCGGAGGGGTTAATCACGGCTCATCTATGGCTTGAAGCATAAAGGCCTGCAATTATTTAACGCTTAGACAGATTTTCAAAGCTGTACTCTGATTTGCAGTCCGGCAGCTTTGCTTTGTGCATAAACGGCTGTCTACATTATTAAAAGAGGCTCACTGAGGTGAGTCATGTGGAATGGTTTTCAGAGAGCATACTGTTGATTTGCGGCTCATCATCCCGCACGGCGGCTTTTGAGGCTGAAAATACGGGCATTTTTCTGCATAAGTTTGCTTTTGCAAGAAAATTAGTAAATTTATTCAAAAAATAATGAGAATGTGATTGACTTTTGTTGCAGAATGTGATATAATCAAATCTGGATTATTACTGATGAGGGGAGGAAGACCATGCAAAGCAAAAAAATATCCGTTCTGAATGAATTTCTTGAAAAATTACTTGAAGCAAACACTTCGCAGGATGCGGAGCGGCTTATAAATGATTATGATGAAACCTTTTCCTCTGATGAAAGGCCTGATGTACGCAGGCTCTGGAAGAGCATCCGTGAGCTCGGAGAAAGACTGATAAAGCTTCGTTCGGAGCATAATGCATCACAGACCGATACGGATTCCGACAACGAAGAATTTGCGGAATCAGGCAGGCTTCTTGAAAATAATCTCTTTGATTACCATTTCCAGCCCATCGTCAGCGCGAAGGACGGCGAAATATATTCATATGAGGCACTTATGCGCCCGCGCAGTGCCATGCGCATAAGCCCGCTGCAGATACTCAAATATGCCGAGATGACAGGCAAGCTTTCCGAGGTAGAATATCGCACACTGTCAAATGTACTCGGCATCGTAGACAAGGATAAAGCAAAATTTTTTGGCAGAAGGGTTTTTATTAACAGTATCCCCGGTGCGGAGCTCGACCACAGCAAATATCATGAGGTTGGGGAGCTTCTTCGCCGCCATGCGGATACGGCGGTCATCGAGATAACCGAGCATTCCGAGCTGGATGAGGATGCTATCGATGCGCTCAAGGAAAGTCTGGATTCCGTGGGCGTGAAAATGGCTATCGACGATTACGGCACAGGCTATTCAAATATAACAAATCTTCTCAATTATATGCCCGATTTCGTGAAGATCGACCGTTCGCTTCTCAGCGGCATACAGAACAGCCCGAGAAAGCGGCACTTTGTAAGGGAGATCGTGGATTTCTGCCGCGATAATGACATCATGGCGCTTGCCGAGGGAATCGAGACTACCGAGGAGATGCGCGAGGTGATCCTGCTCGGTGTCGATCTGATACAGGGCTACTATACTGCACGCCCCTCTGCGGAGATCATAGAGAGCATCCCCTATGAGATAAGGCAGGAGATAATACACTATTCTCAGGAACGGCAGGACGGCAGATACAAACAGATATACACTGCAGAGCAGTCTGAAAGGCTCCAGCTCGACAAGCTTTC
>CAMHMM010000129.1 GCA_946186215.1 uncultured Ruminococcus sp.
CTGCGGGTATTGAAAAAGATTTTTTTATCAGAGCCTCTGAAATGAGTTAAAATAGGATAACCGATATGTATCAGGCACTATACAGGAAATATCGTCCGGTGACCTTCACCGATGTTATTTCACAGGATCATATAACCACAACACTGAAAAACCAGATAACCTCGGGAAAGACGGCGCACGCCTATCTTTTCACAGGCTCGAGAGGCACGGGAAAGACCACCTGCGCGAGAATATTCGCAAAGGCTCTCAACTGCCTTTCCCCCGTTGACGGCAACCCCTGTAATGAATGCGAGATATGCAAAGCGGCGGACGAATTTGCCCTGACGGATATCATCGAGATAGACGCTGCATCAAACGGAAGCGTTGATGATGCAAGAGAGCTTCGTGAGGCTGCACTTTACACGCCTGAGCGCTGCAGATATAAGGTTTATATAATAGACGAAGTGCATATGCTTTCCAAGGATGCATTTAATGCACTTTTGAAAATAATCGAAGAGCCGCCTGAGCATGTAAAATTCATCATGGCGACTACTGAGCTCCATAAGGTACTGCCAACGATCCTTTCAAGATGCCAGCGCTTTGATTTCATGCGCATAAGAACAGAGGATATCGCATCAAGAGTGAAAAAGGTTGCGGAGCTTGAAAGCATCACAATAGATGATGATTCAGCTGAGCTCATAGCAAAGACTGCCGACGGCGGTATGCGTGATGCACTTTCCATTCTTGACAGATGCATAGCCTTCGGCGATGTTATCAATGTGGATGTGGTATCTGAGGCAACAGGCCTTGCGGGAAGGGAATATCTTTTCGATATCGCCCGTTCCGTTGCGGAAAACGATCCCACAAAGGCTCTTGATGTGATAAGCAGGCTTTATGCAGGTTCAAAGGATATGCAGAGGCTATGTGAAGAGCTTATTACGCAGTTCAGAAATATACTGATCCTGATCTCATCTCCTGCCAACAGGAGCATAATAATATGCCTGCCCAGCGAGATGAAGATACTTGAAGAGATCGCATCAAAAATGACGGCGGATAAGGCCATCGGCGTTATAGATGCCCTTGGGCGCTGCATCGAAAGAATGCGCCAGTCTGTTTCAAAGAGAATCGATCTGGAGATATGCATAATAAAGCTTTGCTCCGGAGTGGATACCGGCAGCGGCAGCAAAGCGGACAGCGGTATGGTGAATACGCTTGTAAGCAGGCTTTCAGTCCTCGAAGAGCAGATAAGAAACGGGGTCGGAACTGCTCCGAGGCCGCTCAGCCCTGCAAAAAGGGAGATGCAGCTTGCTTCTGCACCTGCAGGTCTCACCGAGGTGAGCAACTGGCAGGGCATCATCGAGGAAATATCCCGTACAAATCCTGCGCTGGGCTCAAATCTCGGCGGTTCAACAGGATATATCAGCAGCCTACAGCTACTTATCAATTCAAGAAATGTTGTCCTCAAAGGGCTTATTTCCAAGGAAGATTATCACCGTATGGTGCTTGACATCGTTTCTGCCCGTACAGGATTCAGGATAGAAAAGATCCTTGTCGGGTATAAACAGGAGCTTGACAGAAGCGGAATGCCTTCACAGGCTCCCGCAGAACAGACACAACCGGGTATAACCGTAGAGAGCATTCTTGAAAAAGCTCGTGCAAACGGTGTTCCCACAGAAGTTAATTAGCCTATTACGGGCAGCCTCATACAACACAGACTGTATAGTCGGGTATGTATGCCGAGCTGCATTAATAATACAAAGGAGTTTTTTTATGAAAGCAAGATTACCACAGGGAATGGGCGGCCAGCAGAGTATGCAGAGCATGATCAAGCAGGCTCAGAAAATGCAGACCGAGATCACAGAGGTTCAGGAGCAGATCGAGCAGGAGACCTTCTCGACTACTGCTGGCGGCGGCGCTGTTGAGATAACAATGACCGGACGCAAGGAGATCAAAGAACTGAAGATCTCCCCCGATGCTATCAAGGATGCTGTTGATGATCCTTCCATGCTTGAGGATCTGGTCATCAGTGCGGTAAATGAGTGCATCAACACCATCAACGCCTCCACTGAGGACAGAATGGGAGCTATCACAGGCGGTGTAAGCTTCCCCGGACTTTTCTGATACTGACAATCCCCCTCCCTTTCAGACAGGGAGGGGTTCGTTGTATAATCATAATGAATATTCAAGCGCATATTTGTGCATTATAACGAGTTTGATAAAAATAGTTGAGAAAATGCCTTATAAGTGGTATAATTATTCTGGAAATACAGGTCTGTGTTTCCTGATGTATGTTTTGATATCACCGAAAGGACGGCTATTGCCGACGGTGCATAAAATGAATGGAGATCCGTTTGAAATAGAAGAAAAAGCTTCTGCACTGCTTGATGAAGAGATCTCACAGGCGCTGAATAAGCTAAAAGAAGAGATCGAACAGGAAAAGCGTGCTAAAAAGGCTGCTCCGTCCGGTTCAAAAGGGCACCGTGGGCGGGTAAAGGAGCGCTTTCTTGCCTCGGGCTTTGACGGCTTTGCGGAGCATGAAGTGCTGGAGCTGCTGCTGTTCTACGCTATCCCGTATAAGGACACAAAGCAGACTGCCTATGAGCTTCTGAAAAAATTCGGGAACATTGCGGGAGTGTTCAACGCTTCGGTCTCTGATTTGACACAGATAAGCGGCATTACCGAAAATGCTGCCATTCTGTTTAAAATGATACCTCCCCTGATAGGGATCTACTATACGGAAAATCAGCAGGGAATGATGTATACCAATACATCAGAGCTTGCTGCTATGTTTCGTCCCTACTTCGTTGGGGCGGGCAGCAATTTGTTTATGATGGCCTGCTTTGACAGAAATCTCAGAATGATCGGTGTCAGCAGGATAAGTGATGAAAGAGGCGGAGCATCATCCATAATAATGCGCTCAGTGATGACTGAGGCACTAAAGGGCGGCTGCAGAATGGCAGCGATCGCACACAATCACCCCGGGGCATCGCCAAAACCGTCGGAGGAGGATATTGCGGTCACAAGGCGTATCGGCGATCTTCTGAATGCGATAGATGTTAAGCTGATGGATCATATAATAATAGGTTCCTCAAAGACATATTCCATGCGCGACGGCGGCGAGCTTGGTATCTTTGACTGACAAGAGGAGAATTTATGCCTACTGATAAGATAACGATCAGAGGTGCAAGAGAGCACAATCTGAAAAATATAGATGTGGATATTCCGAGAGACAAGCTCGTCGTAATGACAGGACCTTCGGGCTCGGGAAAATCCTCTCTTGCCTTCGACACCATATATGCAGACGGGCAGAGAAGATATGTGGAAAGCCTTTCTTCATATGCGCGAATGTTTCTGGGGCAGATGGACAAGCCCGATGCAGACCTTATTGAAGGACTTTCCCCTGCTATTTCAATAGACCAGAAGACTACATCAAAAAACCCCCGCTCGACTGTCGGGACTGTAACGGAGATATACGATTATTTCCGTCTGCTCTTTGCAAGAATAGGCATCCCCCACTGCCCCATATGCGGCAGAGTGATAGAGCAGCAGTCCGTAGATCAGATCGTTGATAGCATTACAGGCCTTGAAAACGGCACAAAGATACAGATACTTGCGCCGGTCATCCGAGGAAGAAAGGGCGAGCACACAAAGGAGCTTGAAAGCGCAAAGCGTTCGGGCTATGTGAGAGTGCGCATAGATGGTATTATCTACGACCTTTCGGAGGAAATAAAGCTTGAAAAGAACAAAAAGCACACCATTGAGATCGTGGTAGACAGACTGGTAGTAAAGCCCGAGATGAACACCCGTCTTGCGGACAGTATCGAAACGGCTGCGGCACTTACAGGCGGCATAGTAGTATGCAGCATCGTTGACGGCGAGGATATGGTGTTTTCACAGAATTATGCCTGTCCCGAGCATGGAGTTTCAATGGAGGAGCTCACACCGAGGATGTTTTCATTCAACAATCCCTACGGTGCGTGTCCGAAATGCTCAGGTCTTGGCGTTTTCAAAAAGGTGGATGAGTCTCTTATCATCCCCGATATGAGCCTTTCCATAGATGAAGGCGCAGTGAAGGCTACAGGCTGGGCTGCAAAGGATGCAAATTCCATTGCCATGATGTATTTCAAGGGCATAGCAGATAAATATGGCTTCAAGACCTCGCAGCCTCTGAGCAAATGGAGCGATGAGGCGGTCAATGCTCTGCTCTACGGTACCGGAACGGAAAAGCTCAAACTTCACAGAACTACATCCTACGGAGGCGGAGAATACTGCCAGCCCTTTGAGGGAGTGGTAAACAATCTTGAAAGGCGTTACAGGGAGTCAAATTCGGAATGGAGCAAGGCTGATATAGAGCAGTTCATGTCTGATGAAGTCTGCCCGCAGTGCAGCGGAAATCGACTGAAGCAGGATATTCTGTGCGTGACCGTGGGAGACAAAAACATTTCCGAGGTCTGCGATATGTCGGTAAAGCAGTGCAAGGCCTTTTTTGCGGGTATAAAACTCACAGAAAGAGAAAGCTTCATAGCTGACAGGATAATAAAAGAGATAAACAATCGTCTCAGCTTCCTTGAAAGCGTTGGCCTTGAATACCTCACACTTTCAAGAGCGGCAGGAACTCTTTCCGGCGGCGAATCACAGCGTATTCGTCTTGCTACACAGATAGGATCGTCACTGGTGGGAGTTCTGTATATACTCGACGAACCCTCCATCGGCCTTCATCAGCGTGATAACGACAAGCTTATCGCCACACTGAAAAAACTTCGTGATCAGGGAAATACGCTTATCGTAGTAGAGCATGATGAGGATACCATCCGCTCTGCTGACTTCATCGTGGATATAGGTCCGTATGCAGGAGTAAACGGCGGAAGAGTGATCTGCGCCGGTACTCTTGACGATCTGCTAAAATGCGATGAATCAATAACAGGTGCATATCTTTCTGGAAAAAGAAGGATCCCGGTTCCCACCGTAAGAAGACAGGGCAACGGAAAGTCCCTTGTTTTCAGAGGTGCTGCTGAAAATAATCTGAAAAATATTGATGTATCTGTTCCTCTCGGCACCTTTACCTGTGTAACGGGAGTATCGGGCTCGGGGAAATCCTCTCTTGTAAATCAGATAATGTATAAATATCTGCAGGGAAAGCTCAACCGCGCACGCACCAGAGCCGGAAGATTTGATTCCTGCTCGGGCATAGAGCATCTTGACAAGGTGATCGCCATAGACCAATCCCCTATCGGACGCACACCAAGATCAAACCCTGCCACATATACCGGAGTTTTCAATGACATCCGTGACCTGTTTGCTCAGACCAACGATGCAAAGGCTCACGGCTACACAAGCGGGCGTTTCTCTTTCAATGTAAAAGGCGGAAGATGCGAAGCCTGCGAGGGCGACGGCATAATCAAGATCGAAATGCACTTTCTCCCTGATATTTATGTGCCATGTGATGTCTGCAAGGGACACAGATACAACAGAGAAACTCTTGAGATACGCTACAAGGGCAAGAATATCTATGATGTTCTTGATATGACAGTTGATGAGGGTGTTGAATTCTTTGAAAACCACCCCAAAATACACCGTAAGCTCCTTACTCTGCAGGATGTGGGACTCGGCTATATCAAGATCGGTCAGCCTGCCACTACCCTTTCAGGCGGCGAGGCGCAGCGCGTCAAGCTTGCTACAGAGCTTTCCAAGCGTTCCACAGGCAGAACGATCTATATTCTTGATGAGCCTACCACGGGACTTCACGCATC
>CAMHMM010000130.1 GCA_946186215.1 uncultured Ruminococcus sp.
GTATGATCTTTTTCATTCTTTCAATTGCATGTTTCTTTTTACTGGCAGTAGTTTCGGTCCGCTGTGATTGTTTAGAGCCAAACATCATTATAAAGCCTTCAAGCTGTCTGTCAGTGAGGGTATCAAATATATTCTGCGCCCTTTCCTTTAATTCTATATCCATAAAGCTCCCCCTGTTTTACTCCCAACCGTGTATATGTGCAAATCCGGTACATTCCCATTCGTTCTGCTCGTTCCGCTTACAAGTTATTGTTCCGCGTATCTCGGTAATATGTATTTCGCCCTTTTCCGCCCGTATTATATCACAATTTCTTTCTTCCAACATATTTTTCAGTTTTTTCATTATATCGTTTGGAACAGCAAGAGCATCCCCTTCGGATTTGCTGCGGACATTAACAGCCGTATTTTTCCAGCCGTCTTTATATTCATATTTTAGGAATATTTCCACCTCATCTGCAGGAACCCTATTTTCTTCCGATATATTCAATATATACCCTTCAAGCTCCTCGGCAAGTGCCGAAAACTCAGGTGTATGTTCATCTACATAGCTTGAATATCTGTCCTGTTGTTTTTTGTTGCTTTCTCCGAGAGAGTGAGCTGCCAGCAGAAATATAATGCCGTTTACTGCGATATACAAGAGCGGAACGGCAATAATAATTATGCCGGTTATTCTGAGGACTTTCTTTACCGTATCTTTCAATTCAGACTCCTAACTCCACACTCCACTCTCCGCTCTCATTTTATTACCTTGATATACTCGATATTCATATCCTCGGTACCGGTCATAAAGCAGCCGCGCTTCTTTGAAAAGTCGATATTTTCAAGTATCTCCGGAGTGAGCAGCTCACCCGGGGCGATTATCGGTATACCCGGCGGATAGCACATTACAAACTCGCAGGATACACGCCCTGCGCTTTCCATTATAGGCACCCGCTCCTGCTCGCCGTAGAATGCCTCCTTGGGCGAAAGCACGATGCTTGGATTTATATATTCATGATCAAGCGGAGCGATGGACTCATGGCCGTAGCGCCGTTTGATCTCCGCCAGAGCCGAAACAAGGCGCTCCAGATCCTTCCACTTGTCGCCAGGGGAGATTATGGCAAGCACATTGCCGATATCGCCCAGTTCCATCTGTATATCGAAATTATCGCGCAGCTTATCGTAGACCTCTATTCCGGTAAGCCCCATTTCACGGGTGTATATGGAAAGCTTGGTCTTGTCAAAGGAGAAAATACTGTTCCCGTTGATAAGCTCGCTTGAATAGGCGTAATACCCGCCGATCTTGTTTATCTCCACTCGCGCATACTCTGCAGAACGGACTACCTGCGCACACAGATCCCGTCCCTTTGTGGCATAATATTTTCTTGCGATATCAAGGGATGAAAGCAGCAGATACGAGCCGCTTGTAGTCTGGGTAAGATTTATTACCGCACGGACATAGCCCTCGGAAAGCCCTGCATTTTTGCCGACGAGCAGAAATGAGGACTGTGTAAGCGAGCCGCCAGTCTTGTGCATGGACACCGCTGCCATATCCGCACCTGCGGCCATGGCATTTACCGGCATCTTCTCGCCGAAATACAGATGTGTTCCATGGGCCTCGTCCACAAGGACCTTCATATTGTGCTTGTGCGCCAGACGCACTATCTTTGAAAGATCGGAGCAAATACCGTAATAGGTGGGGTTATTTACAAATACCGCCTTGGCATCGGGGTTTTCCTCAATGGCCTGCTTCACATCGGCCATGCTCATGCCGAGCGGGATACCGAGCTTTCTGTCAACTCCCGGATTCACATACACGGGATTGACTCCGCTTATTATAAGTGCGTTTATCGCACTTCTGTGTACATTCCTCGGTATGATTATCTTATCGCCCTCATGGCACACCGAAAGTATCATTGACTGCACCGATGATGTGGTGCCGTTTACCATGAAGAATGCAAGTCCTGCGCCGAATGCCTCCGCAGCAAGCTCCTCTGCCTCTCTTATCACCGAAACAGGATGACAGAGATTGTCAAGGGGCTTCATGGAGTTTACATCCACATTCATGCAGGTCTGACCGAGAAAGTCCGTAAGCTCGGGATTTCCCTTTCCGTGCTTGTGCCCCGGAACATCAAAGGGTACCACCCTCATATCATTGTATCTGCAAAGAGCCTCGTAGATCGGGGCGCGGTTCTGATCAGCCATAGTATCACCTGCCGATAAAATACTCAAACATTTATATTGTATCATTTTCTGCCCAAATAGTCAAGCAGCGGCGGTGAAAACGCCGTCGTTACCCATATGCTATTTTGTACGAAATTGTTCATTTAGAGCTTTACGCTTTAGTTTAAACTCTCCACCACCGCCTGATGGCAGCGGTCTTTCTCCCCTTTCAGGGAAAGTGCCGAGCCACAAACAGACATTACTGTTCAAAAGAAAGTACATATAACAGCGGCGTTTCACCGCCGGACTTACTCTTCTGCGCCTTTTTCTTCCGTATGCGCCTGCTTTGGCGCAAAAAGATCGGTTATCAGCTTGGTGACACGACCTTTGCCCGTCTTGCCGTCCGCATTCTTTCCGGCACTTTTTATCCTTTCAAGGAAGCTGCCGCCGAACGACTGCGCCAGGATATCCCGCACCCATTCAAGATCGTCGAGATTTTTCTCGCCAGTGCTCACCGCTTCAAATATCAGCACCGTTGCCTCGCCTATCGCCGCGACGATGCCCCCCGCAACTATCATATTTATAACTGCTGCTCCGAGCTGTATGCCCGGGATGGCTTTCAGTGCATCAACCGCGGCGTGACCTGCAAGGGTAGCCGCTCCCGCCTCGGTAAGAAGTTGTTTTACCTTGTCAAAGCCGCTGTTCTGCTTTACCTTGTAAATTCGGGCGATACTGCTTATAAGCATTACCTCTATGGGAACAAGAAGCAGATGATCCGCAAAGGGTATGGGCACTGCGGCAACTGCCACTGCCGCAGCCACAGAACCGCCGATCACGCTCTGAGCCATGATGCGCTTTCTGTTCAGAGTATATCTGCGAAGCTCCTCGCCGCCCTTTTCAAGTCCCTCAGGCATCAGCGCATTGGTGTATTCAAGAAGCTCCGTTATCCCCTCGGGCGGAGCAAAGGCCGTTTCGTTGAGAGCGTAGGTCTTAGCCACAACGGGTATGACCTTTTTAACATTTACGGGGTACTTGGTCTGCATCGCCAGTGCATTGTGTACCATATCTGTATTTCTCACCCGGTCGGGTACGGAATAGGACTTGGTTATAACTATGATCACAGGCACGCTCTTCCAGTGGCGCACTGCCTTTGCATAGCTCTCCAGTGCCTTTGGAAAAAGCTTTCCCGCCGTGCCGTCGATACAGAACCAGATAACATTTATACCGTTGTCTGTGCCCTCCTTGGCCATGCGCTTTGTCCAGTCAAGGACTGCCTTTATCGCTGTCATTTCCCTGCCGGGCTCAAAGCCTACGGTGTCGATAAGCCCGAAGGGTATCTCATCGGATGTATAGCGCCGCAGCTGCTTTGTAGTGCCTGCCGCGCCCCAGTTGGTCTCTGCCGCTTCCTCACCGAGCACAGCATTTATCAGCGTGGATTTGCCCACGCCCGAATTTCCCACAACAAGAACATTGCCGAAAGATGTGTTTTCCATAATACTCCTCTGTGTCACGGTGCTGCAGCCTGTATCATATAAGCCCCGCGGACTTGACGATATAGATACATAATGTAAGGGTAACGGATGATAACAGCGTTGTAAGAGCGATCACGCCAGATGTGAGCACTCCGTCATTATTCATATTCTTTGCCATGATATAGCATGAGGGCGTTGTAGGCGAGCCCAGCATTATCACAAGCGCCAGAAGCGCCTCGCCGCGAAATCCCGCAAGAACGGCAGCCGTTACGAACACCAGCGGCATCGCCACAAGCTTTACTGCACTGCATATCAGGGAAAGGCTGAGCTTTTTCTTTGCCTCTGACGGCTCAAAGGATGCACCTATCACGATCAGCGAAAGAGGTGTCGCAATGGATGACAGGCTGTCGATGGTCTTGGTGCATATCAGCGGAAGATGGTCGTATACTCTGAGCAGTGATGCGGCCGAGCCCGCGACTATACCGATTATGATAGGGTTGCGGATTATCCCCTTTGCGGCAGCGATGATCTTTGCCTTTCTGTCGCCTGCCGCCCCGTCGGGCACATTCGCTTCAAAGGTCAGCACAGTCACCGCATAGATGTTGTAGAGTGGGACACAGCCGATTATTATTATGGGCATGAGCCCCACACCGCCGTATATATTCTGCATAAATGCAAAGCCCATTACTGCCACCGAGCTGCGGTAGGCCGCCTGCACGAATGCCCCGATAACTGTTTTATCCTCTATGAAAAGCCTTGCGCCCACCCATATCAGCACGAACGCAACGGTAGTCGCCGCTGCGGAATATGCCACGAGGGAGCCGTGAAATGCGGTGCGGATATCCGTCCTTGCCATATCGCTGAACACCATCAGCGGCAGACAGACATTGAATATGAATTTGTTGGCGCTTGAAATAAAGCCCTCTGAAAACATCCCCGTTTTGCTAATAAGATAGCCTGCGGCTATAACGAGGAATACAGGCATGGTGGCGTTGAGACTGTATATCAGATCATTCATCTATAAGACCGAGCCTTACAAGAGCGTTTTTAAAGCCATCGTCAAGAACATGATCCGTGACCACATCCGCCTGTACCTTCACTGCCTCATCGGCATTGCCCATGCACACCGATGTGCCGCATTCATCCATCATGGATATATCGTTTGAGCTGTCTCCGAAGGCATATGCCTCTTCACGGAATCTTCCGAGGATATCCAGCATCTGTGCCACTGCTGCGCCCTTGTCGCTGTCTGAACGGACAAGCTCACAATGCTCATAGCCGTCAGTGGAATCGGTGAAATGTATGAAGGTAAGGCCGCTGTTTTCAGGTACGCTGAATTTTTCGTACTGAGCGGGAGTAAGACAGAAGCCGAGCTTTGAAACGCCCATTCCCTCTGCTTCATCGAGCCGTTTGCGGATATCTATCCGCTCTGTTCTGAGAGCAGGGCTTTTCTCCGTGTCGTTGACTTCGCCGCCGAACAGCAGATCACTGACCAAAACGGCCATCTTCTCGCCGAAATACGCTCCCCTTTTTCCCTCAACTGCGTAGGGAATGTCATTTTCATCAAAAAAGCTGCGGTAACGGCGCACAGTCTCCTCGGGGATACATTCATCCTTCAGCACTTTGCCGTCATATTCCATATATGCGCCGCCGCCTGCTATCATTCCGTGAAACACATCAAGGGGCACATCATATGGTATCATGCCGATGGTTCTTCCCGTACACAATATAAGCGTGTGCCTTTCACGGGCAGCTTCAAGGGCGTGTACGGCAGAGGGTATGATTCCCGCAGAATACTCCCTTATGGTGCCGTCAATATCAATAAATAAGATCATTCATTCTCCGCTTCCGTCATTTACAGGCTCGATATCTATAATAACAACCTCGGGATTATTAAAAAAGCGCGGTATTGCGTCCCTTTTCCTGCTCAGTCCGCGGCTCACGATCATAGTCATGCCGTCGATATCAAAGCGCCCTCCCGGGTATTCAGGAAAAAATGTCCTGCCCGGACCGAATATGCCGATATTTGTAAAGGGTATGCGCCACTGCCCGCCGTGAGTGTGCCCCGCAAGCACCAGATCAAAGCAGTCACAGCTGCGGTAA
>CAMHMM010000131.1 GCA_946186215.1 uncultured Ruminococcus sp.
CCAAATGTAACATTTTCAAAAGTAATATCGCCTTTTATAACTTCCGGGTCGATAGCGTTGATTGCATCAGGTGATTCGGGGTCTAAATCAATTATATTAAATACGCGCTCTGCACCTGCAAGAGCGGAAAGAACTGTGTTGAACTGCTGCATTATCTGGGAAAGGGGCATAGTAAAGCTTCTTACATAGGTAAGGAATGCCACTACCGTACCAACGGAGATGAGCCCAGCAAAGCCGTGTGCGCCGCTTATCGCAAGCCATGATCCTGCCACTGCGACTATCGCATACTGGATATTGCCCAGATTGTGGGAAACGGGTGCCATAAGGTTTGTGAATGTATTTGCGGAGGTGGCTGCAGCGCAAAGATCCTCATTGAGCTTGTCGAATTCCTCGGTGGCCTTTTTCTCGTGGACAAAGACCTTGACTACCTTCTGGCCGTCCATCATTTCCTCGATATAGCCGTTGAGTTTGCCGAGCGCTTCCTGTTGTACCCTGAAGAAGCTGCCGCCCTTGCCTGCGATGGAGCCTGTTACAGCAAGCATTATGACCATCATCACCAGAGTGATCAGTGTCATCTGCCATGAGTAATAGATCATCATGACAAGAACGCCGATGACCGTGACCATAGACTGGATAAAGCTTGAAAATGAGTTGGAAAGCAGCTCTCTGATGGTGTCGATATCGTTGGTGTAGCGACTCATCAGGTCGCCGTGGGTGTTTGTGTCAAAGTAGCGGATGGGGAGCGTTTCCATGTGGGTGAAAACATCCTTGCGCAGCCTGAAAAGTATCTGGGTGGATATGGTGAGCATAATGCGCTGATAGGAATATGCACAGAGCGCACCGATAAGATATACTATCAGCATCGTGCCCAACGCCTTGATAAAGGCGGAGTAGAGTGCGGCATCCTTGTTGCCGAGCCCCACGGCCATCATTGGAGTAAGGTAATTATCTATCACCTTCTGCATGAAGGAGGTGCCGATGATGCTTGCCAGCGAGGAAAAGACTATCAGGAAAATAACGACTACCAGAAGCGGCAGATATTCCCTGGCGTATCCGATTATGCGGCCGAAGGTCTTGACGGGATCAGCGGGCTTCTGCGTCGGCTTTAATGGTCCTCTTGGAGGCATCAGTCCTCATCTCCCTTCTGCTGTGAATAGTATACTTCCTGATAGATGCTGTTGTTTTTCAGGAGATTTTCGTGAGTGTCGAAATCTATGATCTTGCCGTCGTCGAGGACTATTATCCTGTCCGCATCCTGTACGGAGGAGATCCTCTGGGCGATTATGATCGTAGTTGTGTCTTTGAGCCCGCGGCTGAATGCATCGCGTATCTTTGCATCTGTAGCCGTATCGACTGCCGAGGTGGAGTCGTCGAGTATGATGATCTTTGGCTTTTTGAGCAGCGCTCTTGCGATACAGAGCCTCTGCTTCTGGCCGCCGGAAACATTTACGCCGCCCTGTCCGAGGTCGGTGTCATATTTATCGGGGAAGCTCATGATAAAGTCGTGAGCCTGAGCGTTTTTGCAGGCCTCCACTATCTGCTCGTCAGTGGCGTTTTCATCGCCCCAGCGCAGGTTATCGCGGATAGTGCCCGAGAAGAGTACATTCTTCTGCAGCACCATGGCAACGGAGTTTCGGAGATTATCAAGGGAATAATCCCGTACATCGTGTCCGCCGACCATTATCCTGCCGCCTGTAACATCGTAAAGGCGGGGAATGAGCTGCACAAGTGTGGATTTAGCCGAGCCCGTACCTCCGATTATGCCGATGGTCTCGCCAGAGCGGATATTCAGGTCGATATCCTTCAGATTGAGATTGTCCGGATCCTTTGCGTAGCTGAAGGAAACATTTTCAAATACTACAGAGCCGTCAGCGGGAACGAGATTTTTGTCAGCATCCTTGTCGGAAATGTCGGGGATCTCGTCGAATATTTCGGTTATTCTCTGCATGGATGCCAGTGAGATGGTTGTCATGATGAATATCATGGAAAGCATCATCAGGGCGAGAAGTATCTGGGAGATATAGGAAATGAAGCTTGTGAGCTCGCCTATCTTCATAGTGCTGTCGATGACCATATTTCCGCCGAAGTAGAGCACCGCAACTATGCAGCAGTACATGGTGATCTGCATCATGGGCATACCTATGATGACAAGCTTTTCTGCGTGTACCTGTGCTGCGCGTACCTCATCTGCAGTGGCAACGAATTTGTCGCCCTCATGCTTTTCACGGACGAACGCCTTGACGACCCTGATACCGATAAGGTTTTCCTGTACGCGGGAGTTCAGGTCGTCGTATTTCTTGAGCATCTTTTCAAAGCGAGGATGCGCCATTTTGATGGAAAGAAATACGGTAAAGCCCAGTATCGGAACGGCAACGGTGAAAACGAGCGCCAGACGGGGACTGATCGAAACAGCCATGATGATCGCAAACAGCAGCATGAACGGCGAACGGATGGCCATTCTGAGTATCATCATAAAGGTGTTTTGCACATTGGTGACATCGGTGGTGAGCCTTGTTACCAGTGAGGCTGTGGAGTATTTGTCCACATTGGCAAAGGAGAAATCGTTTACCTTGCCGAACAGCTTTTTGCGGATATTCTTTGAAAAGCCCATAGCCGCCTTTGCTGCAAATTTGCCGCCAAGTGAACCGCAGGCAAGGGAGAACAGAGCCATCAGCCCCATTACTATGCCCATCTGCACGGTCAGTGGGATGTCATCCTTCATTATGCCGTCATCGACGATGATCTGCATAACACGGGGGATAGCCACATCCATGAGCACCTCGCCCAGCATGACGACCGGCGTGAGTATCGCGTATTTTTTGTACTCTCCGATACAGGAGAGAAGCTTTTTTATCATTTCTCGTACCGCCTCCCTGTTTTTTCGCTTTATTGATAAGAAATGATATGTCAGAACAACACAGAATAAAGCGCTTTTTGTGTGTTTTCCGTGCCGCAGCCGCAGAAGACACACTTATCCAGTATCCTTTTAATTATAACATATTGTCCCTTTAATATTCAACTGTATTTTATGAAATTCACCTTATTTTCACAAAAGATGACAAAAAATGACAGGGACAGCAGCTATCCCTGTCATTATTATGATCATTCCTCAAGACCGAACCAGCGAGGCAGTGCATCCGCAAAGGAGCGGTCAACGACATAGCGGTTCTGCTCGTCATACACTCCCGAGGGGAGAAGCAACTGCACGGGGGAGCTTGATCTTTCAAGAACATAGTCCACAGCGGGCTTCATATCCTCAAAGTCGTAGGTGCTGATATCTGTTGCGGCACCTGCATTGGTGAGCTGATCGTACACATCGCGGAGATTTGAGCGGAAGGCCGCACGGCAGCCGCTGTTCATAAGCTCCACCGTAAGCGCACCCATAGTCTGTATGCGCTCTTCCTCGCCGCCCTTGTACTCGGGGTAGATGAGCACCTTTCGCAGAGACTTCGTATCAAGTATCTGGGAGCCTGCCCTGATGATGGTGTTCTCATTGGGATCGGCGCTTGAATAAACCAGGTTGTAGGGCACATCGTAGGTGATGTTTCCGCAGCTTTCGGAGAATATGTCAAAGGCGCTGCCGGTTATCATCATATATCTTTCGATGGGGATGCCAAACTCGTTCTGCAGGGCATCACGGGCGGTGACGACCGTGCCGCTGCGATAGGCATCGTAAAGAGTCTGCTCGCCTACGGCCATATCCGAATGGAGAGGCACCACGGAAAGCCTGTTCTGGGGTGCGGAAAATCTGAACAGGTAGAAGCACACTCCCGAGGGGCGCTGCGCCCCGTCATACACGCCGAAGACCGTCATGGAGTCGATCTCGCCGGGAATGTTGTTTTCCTGCGTGGCGGCCGTGGTCTGCGCCATCCTTTCGGCCTGAGTCTCGCTGTATCTGTTCATGATTATGAGCCCTACGCCGCCTATGACGAGAAATGCGACCAGAAACGAAATAAAATATGTTGCTGTTATCTTTGCAGCCTTTTTTGACATATAAGTCACCTTATCAGCTCAGCGTAAAACCGCTGCTTATTTTTCAAGTACTATCTCATCCGCATCGCTGTCGAACACATATCCGCCCTGTTCAAGGGCGTTTATGATATCCCAGCGGCTCACGCGGATGCCGTATATATTATAGATGCCGGATTTGAGCTTGTTGATGGGGATGCGTTCGCCGCCACCTGCGAATGTGGTTATGAACAGTGTTCTGTTGATGGCGGTATCGCCCTTTACAAACAGCACCGTGCTGCCCATTTTCTGGTAATTGAAGCGCCCGTCCTCACGGAGCAGGGAGGAGAAAAACCAGTTCCCGAAGCCTGTGCTGTCAAGGCAGCCTGTGAAGCCCTGTGAGCGAAGAAGCTCCATCGTGAAGAAAATGCCCTCGTCCACAAACTCGCAGACCTCATCGCAGAATTTCCTGATTTTTTTCAGGGTGATGCCCAGCTTGCTGCAGCCCTTTGCATTTATCAGCTTGTAGGGCTCGTATTCAATCACGGTGTAGTTGTCCTTGAGCTTTGAGAGATTGTCCGAAAAGCTCACTATCCCCGTGTATCTCTTTGCGTAGCCGCTGATATCCTGCCTTTCCCTGCAGGAAAGGATATGTGTGAAGTACTTCCTCGCAGAGGAGTATCTGTCGGATATGACATAGGTGGAATTTACCGTAAAGCCCAGCTTTTTGAGATTGTACGGGGATATCAGTGAGATATAGGCGTTCGGGAAGGTATTGCGGTAGATATCCTGTATCTCGGAGATGTAGTAAAAATCATCGGTGAGGAGCTTTTTGAGAGTATCATAATGCTCCTGCGGGAGCGGCTCCGAGGTGGTCACATACATACCGTCTATGTAGTAGTCGCTTATTGCCGAGAACCAGTTGGATTTGACTGTTGCGGGCTTTATCCCGTATTCGTCATACATCACCTGAGCAAGATCATCTATGCTGATCGGAGCCAGAGAGAAAAGCAGGGAGCGCACAGCCTCATCGCGGTCGAACTCGCCGAATTCTATCATGGGCATCTTATTGAACTGGATGCAGCTGTTGTCCGTGTTCTCACAGAGCTTTCTCAGCAGATTGTGCAGCTCGTATTCATCCCTTATGTCATAGCGCTCCATGAGCTCAGGGTACATATTGAAGAATTTGAGAGCCGAATAGTGTACATTTTTGTATCTGTCAAGCCCCAATGTATCAAAAAGCTCGGTGTAATCTCCCGCGTCTATGTTGTAATAGCGGAAACGCCTGT
Organism: uncultured Ruminococcus sp.; assembly: GCA_946186215.1. GTDB lineage: Bacteria > Bacillota > Clostridia > Oscillospirales > Ruminococcaceae > Huintestinicola. Next base: position 5,238 of record CAMHMM010000131.1, read on the forward strand.
TCTGCTTCCACAGCACAAGATGTGAGGATGCGACAAAATTTTCAAAGGTTCGCTGGCTGCCCTCGGTATTGCCCAGATTCTTGTGATCCGAAAGAGCGTATTTTGTGATGAAATCCCTGTACATACCGAGGAATTCCTCAAAGGTGACCTCTTCGATACACATGGTCTCTATAATGTATTTTTCGATGCTCGTTCGTATGAGCTTTATGCGCCTGTCGCCGACGATCAGGTAATCGCACGCCTCCCTGGCACGTCGTAAGAGGTTCAGATGCCCGGTATGAAAGAGGTCGAACGTGCCGGACGCGTATCCGATCACCGGCTTTCTTTCCTCTTCCAGATCTTCGAATGAGATCCCCGTATCCTCGAGCATGCTCGCCGCCTCCGTTCCGGCGGCGATGCCGCCTTTTCGGGATCTTTCCCGTTCAGATCGAAGAAAGGAACGCCGAAAGTTCCTT
>CAMHMM010000132.1 GCA_946186215.1 uncultured Ruminococcus sp.
CCCCGCCATTGAGCTCGAGGAAAAGGCTTCCGGGGAGACAGAGGTGCGTGCAGGCTATCTTGTTCCCTCTGCATATACAGGCTCTGAGGTGTTCACCGCAAACTTCGGCGGAGCAACACAGGAAGTCGATGCCTACACTCTTGTATGTATGATATGTTCTACCGAGATGTCTCCCTCATTCAGCAGAGAGGCGCTCAAGGCGCAGGCAGTAGCTGCCTACTCCTATGTAAAGTATCACAATGTCAACGGACTCGTTCCGTCGGTGGTAGTAAAATACAGCGTACCCGAGGTCATAAAGTCAGTCGTTGATGAAGTCTTCGGCCAGTGTGCATACTACAACGGCAGGATTGCACAGACCGTATACACCGCTTCAACCGCAGGAACTACCGCTTCTGCCAAGAATGTATGGGGCGGCGGCACTCCCTACCTTGAAAGCGTAGAGACACCCATTGACGAGATGTACGACCCCAACTGGGGTGTGACCGTACAATACACCAAGGACGAATTAAAGGGCTATATAGAGCGCTACTGCGGTATCACTCTTTCGGACAGCCCTGACAAATGGGTCAGAATAATGTCTTACTATGACGGAAAATATGTAGATGAGATCTATATAGATGATCAGGTTTCCGTAACAGGCAGACAGTTCAGAGAAAAGCTGATGCACTACGAGCTCAAATCATGGGCATTTGATGTAGCTTATGAAAACGGAATGTTCACCTTCACCACCTACGGCTACGGCCACGGCGTGGGAATGAGCCAGAACGGCGCGAACATCCTCGGCAGACAGGGCTACACCTACGATCAGATCCTTGCGTATTATTTCCCGGGGGTTTATATTCAATGAATGCATACGACCTGATACAGAAAAAGCGCTACAATGAGCCTCTTTCCAAGGCTGAGATAGAATTCATGGTAAAAGGCTTTATTGACGGGACTATCCCTGATTATCAGATGTCGGCATTTCTCATGGCGGTATGCATCAACTCCCTTTCCGACGAGGAAACGGAAAATCTCACCCTTGCCATGATCGCCTCTGGACGCAGCTATTCGCTGCACAGCGAGATCGGCGGAGTGTGCATAGACAAACACAGTACAGGCGGAGTCGGTGATAAGACAAGTCTTATCATCGCACCGATCTGTGCAGCCTGCGGGGTATATGTCCCCAAGATGTCGGGCAGAGGCCTCGGACACACAGGCGGCACGATCGACAAGCTTGAATCCATACCCGGGTTCAGGACAGACATCACACACCAGCAGTTTGTGAAGATCGTCCGTGAATCCGGTTTTTCCATAATGGCACAGACTCCGGATATCGTACCGGCCGACAAGAAGATATATGCACTCAGGGATGTCACGGGCACAGTAGAGAGCATACCTCTGATATGCTCGAGCATAATGAGCAAAAAGCTGGCCACAGGCGCAGACGGGATCGTACTCGATGTAAAAGTGGGCAGCGGCGCATTCATGAAAAATACGGACGATGCACGCAGGCTGGGTATGCAGATGTGCGCCCTTGCACAGAGACTTGGCAGGAGATGCTCTGTCCTTATGACCGATATGGATTCACCTCTCGGCAGGGCTGTGGGCAACTCTCTCGAGGTAGCCGAGGCCTGTGATGTTCTCAAGGGCAAAACAAAGGGAAATATCCTCGCCGTATCTCTTGCACTTGCAGCACAGATGCTGTATATCGCAGGAAAGGGCAGCCTTGAACAGTGCGCTGAAATGGCGAAAAATGCCATTGACAGCGGCACGGCATTCGAGCGCCTTGAAAAGATGGTCGAAATGCACGGCGGGCAGTATCAGGCGCTGACAAAATATTCTCTCATGGGCAAGGCCACTGATAATTATATCCTCACCGCACCCCGCACGGGCTATATCTCATCCATAAATGCCCTTGCAGTGGGCAAAGCTGCGCTTGCGCTCGGCGCAGGACGCTCATACAAGAACGCTCCCATAGACAAGACGGCGGGAGTAAAATTTCTGAATGTGGCGGGAGACTATGTAAGCGAGGGCGACGAGATAGGCATTCTCTACTCGTCCTCAGACGCACCCATGGAAAAGATAGCATCGGAGCTTGAAAAGGCTGTACAGATAACCTTTGAAAAGCCCGAAAGAAAAGATGCGGTTATAGGGCGGATATGATATGGACTTTCAGATCTCACCGGAAGAAAAAAAGTCGATACGCAGATACTACTCCCGCACCTCTCTGATAGTGATCGTACTGATACTTTTTTTCAATTTCTTCAATGACGGGATGTGCCTGCTCTGCGCGGGATTAAAGGGCGGCGGCTTTGATGCCGAGTCCATCGCACTCGGAAAAAAGGCATTTCTCTCAGATCCCGTTCTGAACGCGATCATGTCCTACGGCTTTGCCATCATTGCCGATGTAGCGGCGGTAATCGCGGGTATTGCCATCACAGGCAAGGGGCTCGGAGAAAAGCTCCGTCCCGTAGGCTTTGACGGGAAGGATATTTTCAACTACACTGTTATAGGCTTCGGTATATCCACTATCGGCTCACTGGTAAGCCTTGTCCTTGCTTCCGTACTGCTTACGGTGCAGCGCTCTCTTTCGGGCGCAGGGCCTATCGATGCGGCAAAGACCGCACAGGAGCTTCGCGGCAGCAATCCTCTCTGGTTGGATATGCTGATATATGCCTATATCTGCATTTTGGCTCCCATACTCGAGGAACTGGTGTTCAGGGGCGTTTTGCTCGAAGCCCTGCGCAAGTATGGAAATGTATTCGGCATAGTGATGTCAGCGGTCATGTTCGGCCTTTTCCATCAGCGCATGGCGCAATGCTTTTTCGCCATGACCTTCGGTCTTGTGCTGGCTGTGGCAGCAGTCAAAACAAAATCCCTTATCCCGTCTATTTTCATGCATATCCTCAACAATACATTTGCAGCTATACTCTCTGCGGGAGCGCGGTTTGTCGATATTTCCTCATTAAAGGGAATGAATACGGATAATTTCATGGATCCCGTAAAGCTCAAAGCACTGTTTGCGGCGATCATTCCCCTGCTTATTTATATGCTGTTTATCGGGCTCACAAGGTCTTTAGCTCTTATATACACCTTTGTAAAGGGAATGGGGCACAAACGAAGCAACGGCGTTTTGTTCATAAGATCCGAGCAGGTGGCACAGCGCACATGGAAGATATTTTTCACAAGCGTTCCCTGGATACTGGTGATGATCTTCCTTGTTATCCAGACGATCGCAAAGCCGATGTGAGGTGAACATATGCCATATATCGGATCATCGGCATTTCTTTCGGATGTGCTGAAATTTGCCGCAGCTGCACATATCGGGCAGACAAGAAAGGGCAGCTCAATGCCCTATATAATCCATCCGTTCGAGGCTGCACTGATAGCAATGAGCCTTACGGATGATGAAGAGCTGATCGCGGCCGCCATGCTCCACGATGTCATAGAGGATACTAAAATAACGGCGGATGAGCTGAAAACACGCTTCGGAGACAGGGTAGTGGAGCTTGTTATGAACGAAAGCGAGGACAAGCTTTCTCATCTGCCCCCTCAAAGCACATGGAAGCAGCGAAAGAGCGCAACTCTTGAAAGGCTGCGTGTTGCAGGATATGATACAAAGCTTCTCTGTCTCTGCGACAAGCTTTCAAATATCCGTCAGTGTGCTGCCGATAAGGCCCGTGACGGCGACGATATGTGGAATAAATTCCACAACAACAACAAAGCCGATCAGGAATGGTATTACCGCAGCATTGCGGCTCTTCTGACGGAATTATCAGACACAGAGGCGTACAGGGAATACACTGCGCTTCTTGACAAAGTTTTCTGAGGATGCCGGATCACCTGCATGAAAGAACAGCGCAGGCTTTCCGGTTTTTTCTGAGACGAGAAAGGGGCAGACCGCAATGACAGGTCTTGACAGAATAAACGGATATATCAGCGAATACATGAAAACGGGCTTTCCCGCAGGCTGTGCCCTTCGGGTGATACACAAGGGAGAAACAGTATTTTCTGAATACTACGGCACAATGGACGGGCAGCGGCCTGTCACACGCGACAGCATATACCGCCTTTTCTCATTAACAAAGCCCGTGACCGCAGCGGCTGTGATGCAGCTCGTTGAAAACGGAAAGATAGAGCTTGCATATCCCCTTAAATGGTATTTCCCCGCTTTTGCCGACACAAAGGTCTTCAAGGACGGCAGTCTTGAAAAGCCCGCAAGGGATATCACTCTGCTCGACCTGATGACCATGACCTCGGGCATCAAATACCCTGATGCAACGCCCGCAGGAGAAGAAATGGGAAAGATATGGGGAGAGCAGTCCGATAGGATCGCAAACGGTGATCCATGGACTACCTGGCAGTTCATCACGGAAATGGCAAAGGCTCCCCTCTCCTTTGAGCCGGGTGAAAAGTGGGAATACGGTGCATCGGCTGATGTTCTTGCAGGCGTTGTGGAACAGGTCAGCGGGATGAAATTCAGCGAATATCTGCACAAAAATATATTTGACAGGCTGGAGATGGAGGACACTGATTTCTATGTTCCCGCTCAGAAGAAAGACAGGCTCATGACCTGTTACAGATTCGATGAAGACGGAAAGAATATCAGGCACGAAAATGTGACCGACCTTTGTATGACCGACCGCTTCGCACCGCCCGCATTTGAATCAGGCGGCGCAGGGCTCTACTCCAACATAGAGGATTACAGCAAATTCGTGAAAATGCTTCTGGGCGAGGGCACAAAGGACGGCTTGCGTATACTTGGCAGGAACACAGTAAGCTATATGCGCGAATGCATCGTCCCTGTGATGATGACAGAGCCTGCCGGCTGGGACTCCATGCGCGGGCAGGGCTATGGGACGCTCATGCGCGTTATGGCAGACCGCGGCAAGTCGGGTATGCTCTATCCCGAGGGGCAGTTCGGCTGGGATGGTCTGCTCGGCTGCTACTTCTCGATAGATCCGGAAGAGCAGCTTGCAATGGTGCTCTTTATGCAGCAGCTCTATCAGGGCTGTTCGGACTTCACAAGAAAGCTCCAGAACATCATATGGAGCAGCCTGTGACTGCAATTACCTGTGATACACTATCCCTCTCATCGCTGTGATGAGGGGGATCTTTCATGTGCCTTATTAATGTTAATAGATAGGCTAAAAAATTTATCAAATAAATTTTTTAATATTAACCATAAAAGGTATTGACAAAACCATACCAAATAGGTTAAAATTAATAAAGAGTACTACTATTCGGAGGTTCACATGAGCAAATCGGTTACTTTAATGGATATAGCCAAGGCGTGCCATACAAGTAATGTAACGGTGTCCAAGGCTCTTACAGATAAAAAGGGTGTCAGCGACGAGCTTCGCAAAAAGATCAAGGAGACCGCTGAGCAGATGGGCTATGTAGGCCCCCGTACCACCATGCAGAAGGATAACAGAATGGTGGGCGTTCTGATCCCCGAAAGGTTTATGAACCCCAACGGCTCGTTTTACTGGGCGCTTTACAATGCCCTTGTGGGACAGTTCAAGGATAAAAATTACTTCTGCCTTATCGAGACTATCTCCCTTACCAATGAAAAGGCGCTTGTTCTCCCCAAGCTTATCACGGAAGATAAGGTCACATCTATGGTATCACTGGGGCAGCTGGGGCCTGAGTATGTGAAAAAGCTCAGCGAGCGCATCTCTCCCCTGATACTGCTTGATTACTACT